>JAYEFI010000093.1:0-2827 GCA_034658615.1 Campylobacterota bacterium | reverse complement strand
ATAGCAGACTCTTCTATGTCTAGGGTGATTTGTCTGGGTTCTACTTCTAGGTTAACTGCTACTTCTCCAAATGCATCTTTTAGAGACTTTTTAAGTGTACTGGCACAACCTCCACACTTTACGTTCATGACCTCAAATGTTTGTTTTTTGACTTGTTTCATAGTGACTCCTCTTATTGTGGTATTGTATCTATTTTATGATGTAAGTATGTAAATATTGTGTAATCCTATGGACATCTAAACAAAGATGAGATAGAAGGTAAGAGAGAAGGTTAGGGGCACTTCTAACAAATATTTGGTTAAAATAAATAAAAAATCAGGTTCCTAACTTTGAAAACTATCACAATCATAGACACTTTTGGCTTCTTCTTTCGCTCTTATTTTGCACTTCCTCCATTGCGTAACTCTGATGGATTTCCTACGGGTTTGCTTACAGGTTTTGTAAATCTTGTAGACTCTTTACACCGTGACCACAGTACAGACTACTTGGTCTTTGCACTGGATGCTAAAGGAAAAACATTTCGTAACGACATCTACCCAGAGTACAAAGCCAACCGTGACCCAGCTCCTGATGACCTAGTAAGACAACTACCCGTTGCTATAGACTGGATAGCACAAATGGGTTTTGCCAACTTGATGCGTGAAGGCTTTGAAGCAGATGATGTCATCACAACTGTGACCAAATTTGCCAAGCAAGAGGGCATGAAAGTACGTATAGTCTCTCACGACAAAGACTTGTACCAGATGATAGAAGATGGTAAGGTGGAGATGTACGACTCTGTTAAGCGTGAAGTGGTCAATGAACAAACATGTATAGACAAGTTTGGTGTACATCCAAAAGACTTTATAAACTTTCAAGCCATACTAGGAGATAGCTCAGACAATGTACCAGGCGTGAAAGGCATAGGAAAAGTGGGGGCATCAAAGCTCATAAACCAGTACCATACACTTGAAGCCATTTATGATGATTTGGAAAACTGTGGCACACCACGTATACAAAAACTTTTAGAAGAGAGTAAAGAGAGTGCTTTTTTATCTCGTGATTTAGTGAGTATGAGAACAGATGTATTTAAAGATATGGATGTAGAAAGCTTTGTCTTTGAAGACAAAAACTACCTCTCATGCTTGTTAGAAGAGTTTGAACAGTACGAAATGAAACAAGCCATACGCAAAGCCAAAGTGGGCATGGAAGAAGTAGACTGTACACCTAAATATACTGAGCCTAAAAAACCAGCCTTTACTTTTGAGGCGATTACCTTGGACACAAAAGAGAAACTAGATACGATTTTAGATGCCATAGATAAAGATGCCACAGTTGCTTTTGACACAGAGACCACAGGATTAGACACTAAAATAGCAAAAATGGTCGGTTTTTCTTTTTCTTTTGAGAGAGACAAGGCATACTATGTGCCAGTAGGGCATAGCTACTTAGGGGTAGAGGAACAGGTGAGTTTAGAAGATGCTTTGTCTGCGTTAAAGAAGCTCATGACACATAATATCGTAGGGCAGAACCTTAAGTTTGACTTTTCACTTCTATTTAACCAGTACAACATGGAACCCGTTATACCTTATGCTGACACGATGATAATGGCATGGCTCTCTAACCCAGGTACCAAAGTAGGGCTAGATACACTAGCGAAGCAATATTTTAAATATGAAATGAAACCATTTAAAGAGATGGTCAAAAAAGGTGAAGATTTTTCCGCCGTTGCTATAGAAGATGCAACTTTTTATGCAGCAGAAGATGCGTGGATGACCTTTATGCTTTACGGGGCTATAAAGAAAAAGATGGAGCTTTCTTCACTGACTCACTTGCTAAAAGAGGCAAAAAATGTAGAGTATCCTTTTATGAATGTGCTTTTACGTATGGAGCGTTTAGGTATCAAGATAGACCCTTCTAAACTTACAACACTACAAAAAACGTTGAGTGAAGACTTGGTAGTCTTAACCAAAGAGATTCATACTTTGGCAGGTTCAGAGTTTAACATTAAGTCACCTAAGCAGTTAGGAGATGTACTTTTTCAACATATAGGACTCAAAGGTGGTAAAAAAACAAAGACGGGTTACAGTACAAATGAAGCAGTGCTTAGCTCACTTATAGACGAGCATGAAGTCATATCTAAAATACTCGAATACCGTGAATACCAAAAAATACTCTCTACCTATGTTGACCCACTCTTAAAACTAGCAAATGCAGATGAAAATTCTCGTATCTATACATCATTTGGTCAAACAGGAACGGCAACGGGGCGTTTAAGCTCACGTGACCCTAACTTACAAAATATTCCTGTACGTTCTGCTTTGGGGCGTTCTGTGCGTGAAGCCTTTGTTGCCAAAGAGGGCTATAAATTGGTCTCGATTGACTACTCTCAAATAGAGTTACGCCTACTTGCACATTTTTCACAAGATGCAGCACTTTTAGATGCTTTTAAAAATGGTGTAGATATTCACCTAGCTACTTCTACTATTTTGTTTGGTGAGGAGATGGCACAGGAAAAAAGAAGCTTTGCAAAGTCGGTGAACTTTGGACTCCTTTACGGTATGGGTCCTAAAAAACTCTCTGAAGAGTTAGGCATCTCTACAGGTGAAGCCAAAGAAATCATAACCAATTACTTCGCATCTTTTCCTACAGTGACAAACTTCATAGAAGGCGTGCAAGAACGCATGAAAATAGACGGTTATGTAGAAACTATACTAAAAAGAAGGCGTATCTTTGACTATGAGCTAGCTAACGGCATGCAAAAAGCAGCCTTTGTACGTGAGTCTGTCAACACAGTCTTTCAAGGTAGTGCCGCTGACCTCATAAAACTCTCCATGAACCAAATAGA
>JAYEFI010000092.1:0-11489 GCA_034658615.1 Campylobacterota bacterium | reverse complement strand
GTCAAGTTAGCGATAGACTTTTCATCATCTAAGTAATCATACGCTGTCAATAACATTAAATATTGCAATTGATCAACGTAAGATTCAGTGGTTTTTATATTATAATTAAAATTAAGTTTTTCAGCTTCTAAACCCAAATAACTTTGTGCATATTCATTGATACCTGCAATATCACCTTTTTGGCTGCCTATATAAAGTTTATCTATATTTTCTAGTCTAAATGCTCTTTTTGCATAAATGACAATATCATTAATACTCATAAATACTTCAGAAAAAATTTGCATAAATTTTTCTTGGTTACCCTGATGACTTGTCTTCAAACCATCAGTTTCCAATAGTGTAAAAAATTCTTTTTGTTCTACTCTATTTCCTGTTGCCTGACAATATTTATCATACATTTCCATATATGAAAATGGTATAGATTTTGCATAAAGAAATTCACCATTTCTATATAGTGTTACAAAAGAATCATCATGTGTAAAGTAAATAAATGCATGAACCCCATCACGGAGTAACGCTTCTTTATTGTATAACGCTTTATAGAGTAATGGTGCTGGAATAATAAGGTCTATATATTTTGTATGCTCTTTAATGGGTACATAAAGTGTATCCATCTTATTTGCTTGTGTTGCAAAAATAGAAAATTCACGCTCTTCTTCATCGCTATATATTTCTACAGATGAAATACTATACTCCAATGTTTGATCTAATCCTAGCTCTTCATAAGCCTTAATCTCAATAACATCAGAGATATCCTCTTCAGGTATACTTCTACTAATAAAAACCGATGTATTTATACAGTCTTTATTTTGTAAGTAAGCCACCGTGTAGTGTGCAGTATTATAATTGAGTTTGTTTTGAAGTTTAAATTTATTATTTTTAAATACATAATGCTTATCTATGTATGGATCAAGCGTAATCACTTTGTTTACTGATGATGTCTTATTCTCTAACGGTGCTTTTTTTGAAAACATACTGTAATTCCTCATATCGTTAGATAATTATATATGTTTTAATATTAAGAACATCTTATATATTTATAACTTTGTATTTATTTTTCTATTTTATCGCGAATATCTATTGATATATATCCTAAATAACATACCCCATCTCTTCTAGACCATCTCTATTTTTACTCCAACCTTTCTTAACAGAAACATGTAAATCTAAAAATATTTTTTTACCAGAAAATATTTCCATTTGTTGACGTGCCAATTTACCCACACGTTTTATGCCTTCACCTTTTTGTCCTACTATCATACCTTTTTGTGTATCTTTTTCGACTACTATCGTTGCATACACGGTATCTAAAGTATCTGTCTCATCAATCTTCTCTATCGTAACATCACTTTCATAAGGTATTTCATCACTTAAGTTTTCAAAAATTGACTCTCGTATCAATTCTTTATAAATATCACGTATGTTGTCTGTTGTCAAAATCTCTGTATCAAACAAAAATGGTGACAATGGTAAGTGTTTACTTATTTCATTTAGCAGTTGTGCCTTACCTACCTTCTTGTTGACAGAAAATGGGATAATCGCTTCAAACCTATCTTGATACTTTTGGTATTCACCTAGCTTTTTCAAAATATCACCCTGTTTGACATGATCCATCTTGGTTAAGAGTACAATATGTTTGGTACCTTTACGTTCTGCCATTGCCAAAAACTTTTCATATTCTGTTAACTTGTCTGTGATAGGTGCTAAAAAAACTATAAGGTCTGCATCACCAATGGCTTTCATTACCTCATCCATCATAAATTGATTGAGTAACTTCTCTTTTTCATGAATACCCGGTGTATCTACAAAGATAATTTGAGATTCAACACCATACATGTCTTCATGCATAACAATAATATTCATGCGTTTTCGTGTGGCTTGTGCTTTCTTAGAGGTCATAGCAAGCTTTTCACCTACCACATGGTTAAGTAAAGTACTCTTTCCCGCATTAGGTCGTCCTACAACAGCTACAAAACCTGCTTTAGTATCTACATCTTCTTTTTCATGTTCAAACATTACAATATATACCTCGTAGTATCTTCATCTTCTACTACTTCACCTATTTTTTCTTTAACAAGTGTTTCATCTACAATAACCGTCTCACCTGCATGCTCATCTGCATCGAAACTTATCTCTTCTAGTATCTTTTCCATGACTGTATGTAAGCGTCTTGCACCAATGTCTTCTGTTTTTTCATTGGCGAGTAACGCATAATGAGCAATGCTACGAAGTGCGTTTTCAGGAAACTCAAGTTTTACCTCTTCCACTTTCATAAGTGCTATATATTGCTTAATGAGTGCATTTTTTGGTTCTGTAAGTATGCGGTAAAGCGTCTCTTCATCTAAGCTATCTAGCTCAACCCTTAAAGGGAACCGTCCTTGCAGTTCTGGCATTAAGTCACTAGGTTTAGAGACGTGAAAAGCACCAGCTGCTATAAACAGTATGTGGTCAGTGTTGACTGGTCCTATTTTTGTATTTACGGATGAACCTTCTACAATAGGAAGTAAATCACGTTGTACACCCTCTTTACTTGGGTCTTGTCTACTCTGAGAGTTAGAAGATACTGCAATTTTATCTACCTCATCTAAAAATACAATACCACCTTTTTCTACTTTTGCTACAGCTAATTCTTTCAATTTTTCTTCATTGAGTAACGCTTCACTGGCTTCTGCTTCTAGTATTTTCTTGGCTTGCTTTACACTGACTTCTTTTTCTGGACCTTTTTTACCCATGCCACCTAGTACCTTGACTATGGACTCTTGTACTTCTATCATCTGAGGAGGCAATCCATCTTCAGGGAGCTTAACACTGTTTGGCATTTGTACTTTAATAGTAAGGTTATCCAGTTCGCCTTTTTCAAACTTCTCTTGCATACGTGCAAACGAAGCCTCATACTCTTCTTTTTTTTGTTCCGTTGCACCTGCTGGCAATGGAGGAAGAAGTTTTTCTATAATCTTATTTTCTATATAAGCTTCTATTTTTTCTTTGTTTTTTTCATTTTCTGTTTGACGTACAAGATTCATAGCAGTCATAGCTAAGTCCCTTATCATAGACTCAACATCACGACCTACAAAACCTACTTCAGTATATTTACTCGCTTCAACTTTAATGAAAGGTAATTCCATCATTTTTGCAAGTCTTCTAGCTATCTCTGTTTTACCAACCCCTGTGCTACCAATCATAAGTATATTTTTAGGTGTAACATCTTGTTGCATTTCAGTATCGAGTTGCATACGTCTGTAACGATTACGAAGTGCCACTGCTATGGTTTTTTTTGCATTATTTTGACCTATGACATATTTGTCTAGGTATTTTACTATCTCTTTAGGTGTCATGTTATCCAAGTTATTCCTTGTTTCTATTCATTCTTATTTTTTCTTGTTTTTAAAGGGTAGCTTTGCCATTAGCATCATGCCAGAGTGTTTGTCTAAAAACTTTTATAATTCCAATATTTTTATATTTGTATTTGTATAAACACAGAGTTCGCCTGCAACTTGTAATGACTCTTGCACCAAATCTTTTGGACTAAGTGTTGCATGTTTATCTAAAGCACGTGCAGCAGATATTGCATAGTTTCCACCACTTCCTATGGCTGCTATCTTTCCATCTTGTGGTTCTACCACATCCCCTGTACCAGTAAGAATAAAAATATGTTCTGCATTAAGTACTATCATCATAGCTTCTAGTTGACGCAAATGTTTGTCTTTACGCCACATTTTGGAAAAACCTATCACAGATTTAAATAAGTCACCTTTTTTTTCTGCAAGTATTGTCTCAAACATATCAAAAAGGTTAAAAGCATCGGCTGTGCTTCCTGCAAACCCTGCTAAGACTTTACCACCCTCACCTAGTTTACGTATCTTAGTAGCATTGCCTTTAAGTATAGTGTCACCAAAACTTACTTGTCCATCACCACCAATGACTGCCTTACCATCTGCTTTGTATCCTAGTATTGTAGTTGCATGGAACATTAAACGGCTACCACATTTACTTTAAGTGTAGCGTGTATGCCATGCCCTAATTTTGCATCTACTTCATGCAGACCTTCAGATTTTAACGCTTTTTTAAGATTGATATTTTTTTTGTCAAGTTCAATGTTTAGCTGTTCTGCAATAGCTGTAGATATATCTGCATTTCCTACTGAACCTTTTATGCCCACAGGTGCTTTACTTTTTTCTATTTTAACTTCAGTCGCTTCAAGCGTCAGTTTCTCTGCTTCAAGCCGTGCCAATTCATCTCTTAAATTGCGTGCCATCTCTTCTTGTTCTGCTTTCCAGTTAGCAACAATTTCAGGTGTAGCCAACTTTGCCAAACCTTTACCTATAAGAAAATTTTGACCATAACCGTCTTTAACTTCTTTTATCTCACCAGACTTCCCTAGTGTTTTTACATCTTTTATGAGTAGTACTTTCATTTATAAATCCTTATTACAATATATGGTATTATTTTAACTAAATAATTATTTTAATGCATTAAATTCTTTTTTAAACTATTTTCTTATGGAATTTTTATTTTTTGCCCTACAAAAAGCTTCTTTGAATCACCTAATGTATCTGAATTTGCTGCAATGATTTTCGGATAATCCATAACATTCCCATAGGCTTTTAGTGCCAGACTACCTAATGTATCTCCTTTTTTTACAACAATAATTCTCATCTTATTCACGTTTGTTGCTATCTCTTTTTTAATCGGAGTTATATGAGTATCAGAAGGTTCTTTGTCATTTTTATTCTCTTGGAATTCCTTTTTTTCTATGCTATAAGGTTTGCCTTTCTCTATGACTTCCTTTTTAGAAATTTTCTCTTTTGGCATAACATCAGCTATCTGTTTCTTTTTCTCATCTATATCTTTAGTATTAATTTCTTTTTTTGAAGAGAGTTCCACTAGAGCTGTATTTGTATTTTGTACTACAAATGGTTCAACGACTTCACTTTTATCACGTGTCACTACTTTTTCCGATAGTGTTGCAAGTGCTTTTTTCTCTATTTTTATAGATTCAACAAGTATTTTTTGTTTTGTATTTTGATTTTGAAATGGTGTAATTTCAGGAGAAGGATACATCGTATAACCCAAATATCCTGCTACTCCCAATGCCAATAACCCCAATGGCATCCAAATATAATTAGCAGAAGATACATTGTTATTACTCTCTGCAATATTACCTTTGCTTTCTAAACTTTTTTTATAGTCTTCGTAATAGTTATCATTGTGATTACTCATTTATACTTTTCCCTTTTAAAAATAAATTTTTCTTAAAAAGATGGTAGCCTCTAAATTCTCTTAAAAGACATAACTTTATTTTTCCATAACTTTACCCTAAATATACTAAAGGGAACCTCTAAATATTTATATATTTTTAGATTTAAATAAAGCATATTCAAGCTAATTTATTATATACTTTGCGATACAAAGTACTTTTCACAATGTACTGAGACATATCTATTATTAATGGTATTCAATCAATATATATTGCACAAAAATCACATATATGATAAAATAAAATTATATTTAAATGTATCGGAAGGAAATCATCAGTGCGTCACTTTATCTTTATTGGCATTTTATCTTTAACTTTTTTTCAAGCGTGTAGTACAAAACAAACTGTGCCACTCGTATCTACAGAAAACACTAAGAGTAGCGTAGTACTTGTATCGACAAGTGAAATACCAATAAATGAATTTTCAGACGATTTTTCTGATGAATTTTCTACTCAAGAAGAAGAACTGTTTGATCCACTTCGTAACTACAATATCTGGATGACAGACATCAATGATAAACTTTTTATCTACGCTGTAAACCCTATATCTGAAGCCTATGCATACATATTACCTCATACACTGCGTTTAGGTATCTCAAATGCCATTCATAACCTTCAATTTCCAATACGTTTAACAAATAACTTACTACAAGGTAAAATAAAAAATGCCTCAGATGAGACTGGACGTTTTATTATAAATTCTACTATTGGATTACTTGGACTGATAGATGTTGCAGGTGAATATAAAAACTTACATGCACACAATGAAGACTTTGGACAGACACTTGGCTATTATGGTGTGGGAGATGGGTTTCACGTTGTTTTACCACTGTTAGGACCGTCCAATGTAAGAGATACTGTGGGCTTAATAGTAGATGGATATACTTCACCACTTGTTTATGATAATAGCTTAAAACAATACCGAGTACCTAGTAACTTAAAAGAGTCTATTGTACTCTATGGATTTAAAAATATTAACAAAAATGCGTTAAATCTTGGAGCTTATGAAAGTCTCAAAAAAGATGCCATAGAACTTTATCCATTTTTACGTGACATTTATGAACAAAAACGTACTTCTGACATTTCAGAATAGCCAAAGGACACACATGCTTAAAAAAATACTAGTTACATTGCTCTTCACCTTTACATTTTCTCATGCACTTGAAGAGATAAATATTAAATCTACTATGGATATTAAAATAAAAAAAGTGATTAACGTCTTACAAAATAAGTCATTATCACAAACACAAAAAAATAAAAATAGTATTGCTATTTTTGATCCCGTCTTTGACTATGCGCTAATGGCTAAAATAAGTTTAGGAAAAAAGTGGAACAGCTTAACAAAACAGCAAAAATCATCATTTACAAAAGCGTTTGAACATAAAGTAAAATACTCATATATAGATAAACTAAAACTTTATACCAATCAAAAGATTGTTACAAAAAACATAAAAAAGGTAAAACACAATAGAATTACCCTTGAAACAAGGGTCGTAAGCTCTCAAGAGACGTATAAAATCATAAACTCATTCTATAAAAAGAAAAGTAACCAACAGTGGTACATCTATGATGTGCGTTTGGCTGGAGTAAGCATCATACAAACATATAGAAAACAATTTTCTGCTTATTTAAAAACCAAAACATTTGAGTCACTTTTAAAATCATTATAAACTACAAGTTAAGACGAGACCTAGACTATTATGTTACATACACTTTATAAAAATGGGGTACTCAAATACCCCCTAAGCATTTTAATTTTACTTCTATCTGGTTTATTCCTTTTTTCTATCAATATTACTAAACTAGAAATAGATGCTAGTGCAGAAACCCTCTTACTTGATGATGACAAAGACCTCGCTTTCACACGTACAGTAAATAAACGTTTTGAAGGAAATGAGATACTTGTTCTTGCCTATAAACCAAAAGGCTCACTTTTATCTAAAAAAAGTCTAAATAACCTCAAGTCGCTCACTAAAAAACTTGAAACGCTTCCTAGAGTTAAATCTGTCACTTCTATGCTATCAGTGCCTCTTCTTTTTTCTCCCATACAAAATGTAGAAGATTTACTCCATAACACACGTACACTTTTAAGTAAAGATATAGACTTCACGTTAGCAAAAAAAGAATTTCTTTCTAACCCCCTATATAAAGAAAATTTAGTCAATAAAGACTTTACAATCACCTCTGTGCTGATTACCCTTGTTAGTGATAGTAAATACAATACTTTACTAGAAGAGAGAAAAGCATTTAAAGACAAAGCTCTTACACAAATGCTTACAGATGAAGAACAAGAAGCCTTCACCGAGTTAAACTATACGTTTAAGTCACATAGAGATTTGCAACGTATACTTCAAGAGAAAACCATTACAGATATACGCACAATCATGACACAATACCAAGACAATGCCACACTCTTTCTTGGTGGTGTTCAGATGATATCCAATGATATTGTAGGGTTTGTTAAGAGTGATTTGGTCATTTATGGTAGCTTGCTCATTGTCTTACTCATCTTAGTGTTAGGCATACTTTTCAGAAAACCTAGATGGGTACTCTTACCTATACTCATATGCACACTCTCTATCATTGCTATTACCAGTGCTTTAGGTTTTTGGGGTTGGGAAATTACAGTCATATCATCAAACTTTATTGCCTTGCAACTCATCATAACACTTTCCATTGTCTTACATCTTATTATACGTTATGAGGAGCTAAACAAGCTCTATCCTCATGCTTCCTCTCAACGTCTTATTTTACTCACAATGCTCTCTAAAGCTGTACCAACATTTTTTGCTATAGTTACTACTATCGCTGGTTTTTCATCACTTCTTTTTGCACATATACACCCTATTATCAATCTAGGTTGGATGATGTCTGCGGGTATTGTACTTTCATTTATCATCGCCTTTATTGTATTTCCAACAGTATTAATGTTACTTCCAAAGTCGGCTGTTCTTGTTAAAAAAACATCTCTATTTTCTATTCCAAAGTTTAGTACACATATTGTATTAACTGACAAAAAATGGATTTTTATCTTTACTTTTTTAAGTATTATATTTAGTCTCACTGGTGCCTCCAAGATTATTGTGGAAAATTCTTTTATTAACTATTTTAAGAAAGACACACATATTTACCAAGGAATGAAGATTATCGATCAAGAGTTAGGTGGTACTACACCGTTAGATGTCATTCTGACATTTAAAGAAGATGATATTGAGGTTGAATTAACAGAAGAAGATTCGTTTGAAGACTCTTTTGAAGCAGAATTTTCTAACACAGAAAATGAAGACCAGTACTGGTTTACCGATGAAAAAATAGCACTCATACAAAAAGTGCATACCTACTTAGAACAACAACCACAAATTGGCAATATTCAATCTTTTGCTACCCTACTGGATATAGGTAAAAAACTCAATAACAATAAGGCACTTGATGCTGTAGAAATAGCCATTCTCTATAAAAAAATTCCTACCTACTATAAAGACCTTATTTTAACACCTTACGTCAATATAGAACATAACCAAATACGCTTCTCTACACGTATTGTTGACTCCAATAAGGAGTTACGCCGTAACCTACTCATAAAAAAGATAAATCAAGATTTAACACATCTAGTCAATCAAGATGTGGCTCATGTAAAGCTTTCTAACCTTATGGTGATGTACAACAATATGTTACAGTCATTGTTTACTTCTCAAATCACAACACTAACACTAGTACTTCTTATATTGGGGACAATGTTTTTACTACTGTTTAGATCGTTTAAACTGACATTTATTGCACTGGGTGTCAATATCATACCCATAGGCATTATATTTGGCTTCATGGGATGGCTACACATACCCCTAGACATCATGACCATCACCATTGCAGCTATTGCCATGGGTATAAGTGTAGATAACACCATACATTACATACATCGTTTTCAAGATGAATTTAGAAAAAACCCAAACTACACAGCAGTTATAGAAAAGACAAATAGTAGCATAGGAAATGCTATGTATTACACCTCTTTAACTGTGATGATTGGTTTCTCTATTTTGACACTTTCAAACCTTATCCCCACTATCTATTTTGGTCTGCTCACCATGCTTGTCATGGCTGCAGCACTTCTTTCAAACCTTATCCTTTTACCTAAACTATTACTTCTCATTAAACCTTTGAGAAGTTAAATATGTTACAATCAAAAAAATTCAACACATGGATAAAAACCAATGTTTCAAAATTTCCACATAGATAACCTAGAAAACTTTCCAAAAGAGCTTGATACCCTTTTAAATCAACAACGTACCATCATTGATACTATTACAACATCTCCAGAGACTAGCTATGACAAGGTACGCAAACCTTTACAAGATTTAGATGAAGCACTAGGACTCTTTTTTACACCCCTTTCTCACTTAAACTCTGTGATGAACTCAGAAGAGACACAAAAGGCGTACGAAGCGTCTCTTCCTCTGCTTTCCAAGTTTGGCTCAGAGATAGCACAAAACGAAGCACTCTTTAAAAAGATAGAGCAGATTAAAGCAAATACACCCGAGTCTAAAACAGTAGTGGCACATGACATACGTGACTTTGTACTCTCTGGGGTAAATCTGCCTACTCAAGAGAAGAAACGTATGGAAGAGATAAGCCTTAAACTCTCTGAACTCTCTAACAATTTTTCTCAAAACCTACTTAATGCTACCAATGATTTTGAACTCATTATGGAAGATGCTAAAGATGTAGAAGGGTTGCCTCAAACAGATATAGATGCAGCTAAAGTTGAAGTAGAGGGTAAAACAGTCTATAAGTTTACACTACAAATCCCTAGCTACTTAGCCTACATGACTTACGGACCTAACCGTGAACATAGAAAAACTATCTCAAAAGCGTATGCTACTAGAGCCCCTAAAAATGCAGAAACCATAGACCAAATACTAGCACTTAAAAACGAAAAATCAAAACTCCTTGGCTTTACTTCTTACGCACACTATGCACTAGAGACTAGAGATGCAACCAAAGAAGAAGATGTCATTAGTTTTCTAAACGATTTAGCTGATGCAGCACTACCACAAGCCAAAAATGAACTCTCTGAACTTAAAGCATTTGCACGTAAAACAGACAATATAGAAGATTTAGCAGGCTATGATTTGGCTTATTATTCTGAAAAGCTCAAAAAGGAGAAGTTTGACTTTGATGATGCCATGACCAAACCTTACTTTGAACAAAGTAAGGTCTTAGATGGTCTTTTAGACATCGTCTCAGAACTCTTTTCTGTGACATTTAAGCCAGCAGATGTTCCAACTTGGCATACTTGCGTGAAGCCTTTTGATATTTTCGATAACGGAAAATTAAGTGGACGCATCTACTTTGACCTAGAAGCACGCAAAGAGAAACGTGGTGGTGCATGGATGAATGACTGGGAGACCCACTATGTTGATGCAGACGGCAACAAGCATCTAGCTTCTGCTTTCATAGTATGTAACTTCTCACCAACCACAGACAAAACACCATCACTCTTACGTCATGATGATGTCGTCACACTCTTTCATGAGATGGGTCATGCTATTCATCATCTTTTTGGTACATGCCAAGAACGTTCTGTCTCAGGCATTAATGGTGTGGCATGGGATGTTGTAGAGTTTCCTTCTCAGTTTTTAGAAAACTTTGCCTATGAAGCAGCCATACTAAAACGTTTTGGTTTTCACTATGAAACAAAAGAGCCTATTAGTGCTGCACTTATGGCAAAGATAAAAGAGACCAAAAACTACCAAGCAGCACTAGGCATACTCCGTCAAGTTGAGTTTTCTCTTTTTGACTTCACACTCCATCAAGACCTCTACCAAGGTGATGAAGTACAGTCTTTACTAGATAATATACGTAAAAAAACAGCACTACTTCAAACACCAAGCTACAACAAGTTCCAACATGGGTTTGCTCACATCTTTGCAGGTGGCTATGCCGCTGGCTACTACAGCTACAAATGGGCAGAAGTACTCTCTGCAGATGCCTTTTTTGAATGTATTGACCCCAAAGATGGATTTAACCAAGAAAAAGCCAAAGGCTATAAAGAGTATATTTTAGCCAATGGTGGTGCTAAAGAGATGTCTACACTTTACCAAGAGTGGCTAGGACGTAAAGCAGATGTTAAAAGTCTTATAAAATTATATGACTTAGATTAAAAATAATTATAGAGGTGTCGTTGTCACCTGAGATGTATACCGTTACGATTACGTTCACCAGACCCCTCTTT
>JAYEFI010000091.1:0-2941 GCA_034658615.1 Campylobacterota bacterium | reverse complement strand
TCTAACCCCTCTGCCATTTCAAGTTTCATCATTTCTGAACGTCCAGACTGTTGAGAGGAGTTTAAAAGTATCTTCTCTAAACGCTTAAAATCTAGTTTAAACGATTTTTGTGAACGCTTACAGTACATAAACGTAATCTTTTCTACGCCCATTTCATTGAGTGAGGGGAGTACTTTTTCTACAGACTTTGGGTCTATGACGCACCAGCCTATATGTAGTTTTTTTGTTGCTTTTACATGGTAAGTTGTACTTTTTTGAAGTGTTAAATGTACAGAACGTTTGTCTGCAAAAGTAATAAGATATGTATGAAGAAGCCCATCTTCAAGATTGCGTAGATGTAAAGTGTCTTCTACTTTATGTCTACGTACTTTTACAATATAACGGTGGTCATCACCCTCAAGCGTAAGCGATGATGTTCCAGCTTCTTTGTTGTATAGATATAACATAGTCTATATAGTTACAATGCCTTTGGCTTTAAGTACCATAAGTACCACCATAAGTGTTACAAGTAATATCTGTACAACAGAAATTTTAATAAAGGCTGATTTCAGTACTTTAAATGTGTCACTGTTTTTTAAATTTGAAAGCTTAATCGCTTTATATTTTTTAATCTCTATCATCATCATAATACCCCATACTGCTACCATGATAATCGTAGTCGTTGACCAACCTAAATCTCCTGTAAATACCGCAACAATACCTGCAAAAGCAATCATTGTAATAATGGCTTGAAATACCATCGTATAGATAAAAGATGCTTTTCTGAATCCTAATGGACTTTTACCCGTCATAAAAGGGACAAGTAAACCTCCAACTAAAAAGCCTAAAAAAGCCTTGACCAACATACTGTGGGTACTTAACATCTGTGCTACTTCCATTGTAATTCTCCTTTAATTATATGCGGGATTATATCCTAATTAGTTATAATTACTTCAACACTATTTTAAAGGTCAACCATGGCTAGTTCTATTCTCGAAGCACTCGACATCATCGCAAATAATATTACGCCTATAGATGCAGAAATCATCCCTATTGAGATGTCTGTTGGGCGTGTTGTTACGCAAGACTACATCGCTACGTATGATTTACCTAGGTTTAACAATTCGGCTATGGATGGCTATGCGGTCAAAGTAGATGATGCAGGACAAAAAGTCACATGCTCTGAGGTCATTTATGCTGGAGATAATCCTACTATGACTTTGGAAAAAACAAATGTAATTAAAATTATGACTGGGGCACCCATTCCTAAAGGTTGTGACGCCATTGTTCCCATAGAAGATGTGACCGTAGCACATGATGTTATTACCCTACCTGTAAGCATAAAAGAAAATGGCTTCATACGTATGGCTGGGGAGGACATAAAGAAAGGTACATCCTTTTTATTGGCTGGTGAGACCATCAACGCCTATGCGGTTGCTTCTCTTGCTAGCCAAGGCATAACACATGTAAGCGTACATAGACTTATAAAAGTTGCCATATTTGGTACAGGAGATGAGCTTCGTCCTCACTTTGAAAAAATAGCAGACCATCAACTCTATAACTCTAACTCTCCTATGTTTTTAACACGTTCAAAACAGTTAGGGTGTGATGTAAGGTTTATACGTACTGCTGCAGATACACTTGAAGCACTTGAACGTGCCATCAAATCTACACTTGATGCAGATATTATCATCACTTCAGGTGGTGTGAGTGTTGGAGATAAAGACTTTACAAAAGAAGCCTTTACTAACCTTGGCATGAAAGTACTCATAGACAAAATAGACATTAAGCCCGGTCGTCCAACTATTGTAGGGAAGATAGATAAAACCGTAATCGTCAATCTACCAGGTAACCCTCTAGCTTCTATGGTAAATTATGAGCTTTTTGTACGTGCTATTATCCGTAAACTCTCAGGAAAAACAGACATCTATCATAACACTATACACACAGTCATGAAAAATGATTATGCTTTACGTGGTGGAAAATATGCGGTCATTTTAGGTACATTTGATGGTAAGAACTTTGAAGCATTACGTCCTCAAATGCCTGGTATGGTCTCACCTATGCAAAAAGCCGACGGCTTTATTTTAGTGACTCCAGATACTACAAAATTAGAAAAAAATAGTACAGTATCTATGATACCTATTGGGTGGGAATTGTGTTCAAATAAAAAAGAAGTGTTATTTACGAAGTAATTGATTTTAAAGTGAACCCTCTACTAAAGAAGGTTCTATCTAGCATAGCGTAAGGGAATTTGCCCCCTACACGTTAAGCCTATAGTCCAGACATATACTCTGAAACCGCTTTAATTGTTGCGTCATCCATAGCTGCAACTTGACCTTTCATAAGCATACCCATACCAGCTACATTTTTTGTACCCGCTTTATATGCTATGAGTGATGCTTCTAAATCTGCTGCAGATTGACCTGCTACTTCTGCAGACTTTCCAAGTGCTTTTGTTTTACCGTCTACACCATGACATCCTGCACATTTAGCGTATGCTGCTTTACCTGCTGCATTTTCTGGAGTTACCGCTTCTTTTACAGCTTCAGTTGTTGCTGCTGCTCTCTCTTTAAGTGCTGTAGCTGCATCTGCCGCTTTTTTCTCTGCTGCTTCTTTAACTTCAGCTGCTTTATCTGCTGCTGCTTTTGCTACCTCAGCTGCTTTGTCAGATGCTGCGTCTGCTGCTTCTTTTGTTGCATCTACTGCTTTTGTCGCTGTATCTTTGACTGTGTCACTTACAGAAGTTGCTGCATCTGTTACTGTTTTTTTTGCGTCTTCACCACATGCAGTAAAAAGTACTGTTGCAGCTACCAATGATAATAGTGTTGTTGTTTTCATAATAAATATCCTTTGTGTGTTACATAAACATTTTGTTTAGTTCAATAGAAGTATACCAAGACTTCATATTAAACTTTCTTAGCCAAGTTACTTAGCCAACTTTCTTAACCAACTTTTTTAA
>JAYEFI010000090.1:0-11658 GCA_034658615.1 Campylobacterota bacterium | reverse complement strand
TTAATATCTGTAAGTGTAACGTTACCTGTATTCTTAACTGTAAAGGTATAGGTAATGACATCATCTACACTTGCCATACCATCTCCATCTGTATCTGCATAAGATGCCGTTTTAATCACTAGCATTTGAGGATCATATACTGTTAATTTAGCTTCTGATTCTACACCACAGAAGTTTGCTTCGTTGTAGGCGTGTACTTTATAAATATTTCCATCTTGGGCTGTAGTCAGACTTGAAAAAACTAATTTAGCTCCTGTTTCTCCAGATATCTCTGTAAATGTTGTACCATTGTCTTCACTAAGGTACCATTGATAAAGTGTAGTTGTATTAGCCGTGGTATTTGGATCTGTAGATCCAACTGTTACTGTAGATGTTCCATCAAATGTAAATGCTTCACTTTTATAGCTAATTGAATTGCTTAATGCAGCTGTTATTGCAACTGTTGTTGCCTGTTGGAAAGTATTGTTACCATCTGTTATAACATCTGGTGTGGCATATGAAGCAGTATCTACTGAACCGGTACTGTCTACACCGCTACCTTCAGTCGCTGTGTCTAATCCGTACTCGTCACCATCT
This sequence comes from Campylobacterota bacterium, assembly GCA_034658615.1. Taxonomy (GTDB): domain Bacteria; phylum Campylobacterota; class Campylobacteria; order Campylobacterales; family Sulfurovaceae; genus Sulfurovum. Next base: position 11,082 of record JAYEFI010000090.1, on the reverse strand, counting down.
GTACCTATAGCTGTTAAGCTTTTATATGCTTCATTTGCATCTGGACAGGTGTCGTCATCGCTGTCTAGGTCTAAATGATCTCGTATACCATCACCATCTGTATCTTTAAATCTATCAAAAGATAAGTCAAAAACAACCACAACATTACTACTATTGATCAAGTCTTGATCTATTGAGTGTCTAAAATAGATTCTATCAATTGGACTATTTATTGTTACAAGAAATACGTTTGATCCTCCTGCACCTGTACCGTCAAGAACATTATTTGACAGGGTTGGTTGTACTCCTGATACAGCAGTAATATCTGAAGCAGAAAGTATATACGGTACTCCTTCATAACTTGCAACAATTTCGAAAGTTTCATCACTTAATCCATTTCCACCGTCTACATCTGTCACCAAAAATTGCAAGTTGTCTATAGTCTCACTAAAAGCTATAGTAGCTTCACTAGCGTCACTGGTACTACTTATACCGTTTGGATAAAAGATAATACCACTACCATTTCCGCCTGAACTGTCTCTTGTATAAAATGTTCCTTCATTGTCTGGACTAATAGCGGTACTACCTATGTCTGCTGAAATATTTATATTTACTTGCAAATCATCTATAGTTGTTGTTAATGCTACAGGGTTACCCGGTGTTGCCGTAGAAGCTTCTAGGGTGTTAAAGTCCAACATTGAACCATAACGTCCTTCATCAGTATCCAAAATACCATCATTGTCATCATCATTATCACAATCGTTAGCTATGGTGTCTCCATCGGTATCTACAAATAAACTTGAATTACTATCACAAGAATCACATTCTACAGCTGTTGTATTTTCATCTATACTGCTTCCTACACTTTGGGTTGTAGCAGGTGCAGTATTGAGTGCACCATTAGAATCTATGTCATCATACGTATATCCACCATCACCTTCTAGTGCATCTGGACATGAGTCATTATCGCTGTCTAGGTCTAGATAATCTGCAACACCATCACCATCAGTATCAGGACAGTCTATCAGACGATAACCTGATGTTAATGCCCAATGATCATTCTCCTGCTGACCTGTTGCGATTAACTCTCTTTCTAGTATGATTTTAGAATATGGAGTTGACGAAGGATGTAGTTGTACATAATGTGAACCCGTGTTGCTAGTAGCCATCTTAGGATCAACTACTATTCCTGTACTGTCATTTGATATCGTGACAGTACTTTTAAAGGATGCTCCATCATTACTGCTTGTATCTACATCTGATTTCACCACAGTCCAATTACTATAGTCTGTTTCTAAGGTACCATCTGCTTTATAGGCATATATACGCATTTTTGTGTCATAGTCACCACTATCTCCATATATTCCTGCAAAACCAATGAAATCATTCTCATTGGTTGTCTTTAGTGTTGTAGTCGTATAATCAAATTCTACTTCGTGTAGGAATGTTCCCACACCATCAGCTCCATTAGCTCTCATTATTACGGTTGAAGTATTGTTATCTAGGTATCCATCTGGATATTCTGCTGGAAAGTTACTACCTCCCCATGCTTGTGTAGCTTGATCACTGGGAAGTACCGCTTGACTATAGGCCCCAGTAAGGTGCACATAAGATACATCTGCGCCATCTTTTGTATAAGATTTGACAAGGTTAACACTTATATCTCCTCCTAAGTGATGAGGAACAACTAGTGCTGTATCATCCAATTGCCAGTCTGACCAATCTGCATAAACTGCTTTACTTTGAATAGGACATTCTAATACATCTGCAATACCATCATTGTCATCATCATTATCACAATCGTTAGCTATGGTGTCTCCATCGGTATCTACAAATAAACTTGAATTACTATCACAAGAATCACATTCTACAGCTGTTGTGTTTTCATCTATACTGCTTCCTACACTTTGGGTTGTAGCAGGTACAGTGCTTAGAGCCTCGTTAAAATTAAGGTCAGCATAGGTATATCCACCATCACCTTCTAGTGCATCTGGACATGAGTCATTATCGCTGTCCGTGTCTAAGTAGTCAAAAATACCATCATTATCAGTATCAGGGCAATCTACCAGACGATAACCTGATGTTAATGCCCAATGCTCAACATCCTTAACAGTTGTAATTACCTGTCTTTCTAATATGATTTTAGAATATGGTGTTGACGAAGGATGTATTTGCACATGACGTGAGTCACTGTCACTTGTAGCTATGTTAGCATCAACTAGTATTCCATTACTGTCATTTGATATTGAGACAGGGCTTGTAAAGGGTGCTCCGTCATTACTGCTTGTATCTACATCTGATTTCACTATAGTCCAATTACTATAGTCTGTTTCTAGGGTACCATCTGCTTTATAGGCATATATACGCACTTGTGCGTCATAGCCAGCATACCCATCTCCATATATTCCTGCAAAACCAATAAAATCATTCTCTTTGGTCGTACCTAGTGTTGTAGTCGTATAATCAAATTCTACTTCGTGGAGGAATGTTCCCGCTCCATCAGCTCCATTAGGTCTCATTATTAAGGTTGAAGTATTGTTCTCTAGGTATCCATCTGGATATTCTGCTGGAAAGTTACTACCTCCCCATGCTTGTGTAGCTTGATCACTGGGAAGTACCGCTTGACTATAGGCCCCAGTAAGGTGCACATAAGATACATCTGCGCCATCTTTTTTATAAGATCTAACTAAATTAACACTTATGTCTCCGCCTAAGTAATGAGGAACGACAAGTGCAGTATCATTCAGTTGCCAGTCTGACCAATCTGCATAAACTGCTTTACTTTGAATAGGACATTCTAATACATCTGCAATACCATCATTATCATCATCTAAATCGATGCTGTCCTCTATACCGTCTCCATCTGTATCAATAGCACCAAGATAACTTGGTGAGAACGATACTAGCATTAAAACAAATAACATTTGTAATACATATGCAAAAAGCGATTTCTTTTCCACTTTTTTTCCTTCAGTTATACTATGCAACCCGGCTGTCTCAGTCATTATTATAATGAGAAGGGATGAGACCCGTGGCTTTCCGTCTTACATTCGCATGTAGTTTGGCTTTATTTTATCTCTTAATATAAGAGAACTGACTAACTATATCATAATTATAGTTAAAAATATATAATTTTAATTTCCCAAATAATTTGGGGATTATAAACAAAATTGACTTTCACATCTCATTTAGATAATATGATAATATATTGCACAAAAAGGACTTTTATGCAAGCTGTCAACTATTTGCACGTTAGGAACAACCTCAAAAGCATTATTGATGATGCGTATTATAATAAGACTGTTATTATTCTCTCTATGGATGAAGTATTTACTAAAACCTTAACAAAATATGAAGATTAAATTCACAACGTATGAAAAAATTATTTCTAGCTCCCATAAAAGCCTACCAATACATCTCTAAAATGTTACCTGCTTCATGTCGCTACTATCCTAGTTGTTCTGAGTATGCCTCGTGGCAATTTGAATTTAATAATCCTTCACGTGCATTTGTTGCTTCTTCTCTTCGTATTTTACGATGCAATCAACTCTTTAAAGGTGGCATAGACTACCCTTTAGTGCGTGCCAACCCCAATAAATGCTTTCACTCACTCAAACCTAACTGCTTTTATAGTAAAATACACATACACTACTGGCTTGTTCCAAAGAGTACAAGAGCAGATAACAAAGACTATTATGTCATAAAGGATTTTGATGTCATTAACGCTAAACACACCACTTGATATGCACCTACACCTAAGAGATGAGAAGATGCTTACAAACATTGCCAAAGCAAGTGGCACAACTTTTTCAGGTGCTATTATTATGCCCAATCTTGTGCCTCCTGTGAGTACAAAAGAGGAAGTTTTAGCCTATAGAGAACGCATAAACACTGCTATGGGTGACGAAGTATTTACGCCATATATGACACTTTTTTTTAAACCTAGTTATGACAAAGCATTCTTAAGCTCTTTAAGAGATGACATCACTGCTATAAAACTTTACCCAGCTGGTATTACGACTAACTCAGAAGGGGGCGTGAGTGGTTTTGATGTAGAGGAGTTACGTCCTACACTTGAAGCTATGAGTGAACTCAACATACCACTGTGTGTCCATGGAGAGACCAACGGTTTTGTTATGGACAGAGAGGCAGAGTTTGCCTCTATTTATGAACGTTTGGCAACGGCATTTCCAAAACTTAAAATCATCATGGAGCATATTACAACAAAAAGTTCTGTTGATCTACTCGATAAGTTTGATAACCTTTATGCCACTATTACCCTACACCATCTGCTTATTACACTCGATGATGTGGCTGGTGGCATGTTGCAACCACATCTTTTTTGCAAACCTATTGCCAAGCGTCCTGAAGACAGAGATGCACTTCTAAAAGTAGCCCTCAATGCCCACCCAAAAGTGATGTTTGGTTCAGACTCTGCACCACACCCAAAAGAAGCAAAAGAGGCTTGTGGGTGTGCTGCTGGTGTATTTACCGCACCCATAGCACTTCAAGTACTTGCAGGACTTTTTGAAGAGCATAATGCCTTGGACAAACTCCAAAAATTTATCTCCACTAATGCACAAAATATTTATGGGGTGACACCTCCTTCTAAAACAATTACTTTAGAGAAGATACCTTTTACAGTACCTTCAGACTATAATGGTGTTGTGCCAATGTATGCAAATCAAGAGATAGCCTATAGCATTGTGTAAATCTCTACGTATGCGTTAATAGTTGAGAAATGCCGTGCTTAAAAAGCACCAACTAAAAAGTAATTTGCTACTATAAGTAAAATGAATTAAAGGCAAATCAATGATTGCAAACTCTATTGAAGAACTCATAGGAAATACCCCTTTGGTTAAAATCAATACACTTTCCCAAGAGACAGGTACAACTATTTTGGGTAAATGTGAATTCATGAACCCCACTTCATCTGTTAAAGACCGCATTGCTTTCAATATGATACATGAAGCTTTACAATCTGGTGAGATTGATGGAAATACAACTATCATTGAACCTACTTCTGGCAATACTGGCATTGGTCTAGCGGCTATATGTGCAGCAAAAGGCTTAAAACTCATACTTACTATGCCTGAGTCTATGAGTATAGAACGTCGTAAAATACTTTTACATTTAGGTGCTGAGCTTGTCTTAACACCCGCAGAAAAAGGTATGGGGGGTGCTATTGAAAAAGCTGACAACTTAGAAAAAGAGTTAAAAAATGCAAAAGTTTTACAACAATTCAATAACCTGAATAATCCTGATATACACCGAAAAACCACTGCCTTAGAAATACTCGAAGACACAAAAGAGACTGGGCTAGATATTTTTGTGGCTGCCGTTGGTACAGGAGGTACACTTACTGGTACAGGTGAAATTTTAAAAACCCACAACAATACTATGGAGATTATCGCTGTTGAACCTGACAGTTCACAAGTACTCGTAGGACAAAATGCTGGACCGCACAAAATACAAGGGATAGGGGCAGGTTTTGTACCTAGCATTCTTAATACTGAAATATACAATGAAGTCATTGCTGTAAGCAATGAAGAGTCATTTGCCATGGCAAAAAAAGTTGCTAAAGAAGAAGGACTTCTAGTAGGCATCTCTGCTGGTGCAAATTTGCATGCAGCAAAAGAGGTGGCTTTACGTCCTGAAAACAAAGGCAAAACCATTGTTACCATCCTTTGTGACACAGCTGAACGTTACCTCTCTACAGAACTATTTGACGACTAATGTCTGCATCTTTACTTTTTGAAACGATTAAGATTGATGGGGGTAAGATTTTTAACTTGCAATACCATCAAAGCCGTATGGACGAAAGTAGAAAAAAACTTTTTTTAGCCCAAGATACCATAGCACTAAAACAACACATACACCCACCCTCAAAAGGACTTTACCGATGTCGTATAGTCTATGGAGATACACTACACAGTATTGAATACATCCCTTACAAAATAAAAAAAGTTAAAACACTCAAAGTTGTCTCTTCTCCCATCCAATACAAGCACAAGTATGTCAATAGGGAAATGCTTAATGACCTTGTATCACAAAGTACAAATACGGATGATATTATTATAGAAAAGAATGGTTACCTGTGTGATACAAGCATTGCAAACATAGCTTTTTTTGATGGAAAAGTATGGGTTACACCTGAGAAACCTCTACTCAAAGGGACAATGCGTGCCAAATTAATAGATGAGGGTTTTTTAAAAACAAAAAACATTAAAAGTGATGACATAGGAGACTACACACAAGTAGCTCTAATGAATGCTATGATAGGATTTAACATTATGGACGCCAAAGTAATTCACAAGGAACCTCTATGACTATTGAACTTTTTCAAACACTTGAATATAAAAAAATTATGACAGAGCATCTAAGAAAAACCATACATTACTTATTTGAACGCAATCAAGAATTTGCATTGGTATGTGAAATCACACATATACGGTTTGAACCTAACTTGCCTGAAGATATTTTAGAGACATTTAATGATGTAGTGATGTTTATTATCAATAATTACGCTTACGAATCTGCAACTTTAGAAAAAGGTTATTTTTCTTTTGAATCAGGGTTTGGAGATAATAATGTTGGAGCAACTGTATATATTCCCATTTTGGCAATTAAACAAATTGTGGTAAATGAAGTACCGATGCTCTTTAATCTTGCAGAACATCGTACTACAGAAAGTTTAAATAATGAAGAGGAGAGTAAGTCACAAAAAAACTCTATGGAAGCATTACTAAAAAATCCTAAAAACCAAAAGCTTTTAAAAAAGAATAAGTGATACGATTAAGTATCACAATGTCCTGTTAAAATGAAATCAACAACATTATCTACATAAGCATTATGTTTATTCTCTTTCGAGTAGACAATGAAAAACTTGCGAGACATCCTATATCCACGGATACGTGATTCAAATAATTCACCTTTTGCCACCTCATCTTCAATAGCATATTTTGAAATAATAGAAACAACAGGTTTTTCTGTATCTTTATCGGCTTTTTTAATACTTTGAAGTGCAGTCGTTGTATTGCTTACTTCACTTAAAACATCAAAACTTTTACAAGAGACACCTAAGTCATCAAACACATCTGTAACTACACGTCTTGTATGAGAGCCTTCATTACGACATATCCATGAAAAGTCATACAAATCTTCTGTATTAAGCGATTTAGCTATAGGCATATTTGAAACCACCACAAGTTCGTCTTCTAACCATTCTCTGTATATAAGATCATTATCAACTGTAGGCGATTCAATGAGACCCACATCTAATTTTCTATCTTTTAACTTTTGAATAATGTTCTCACTGAAGTCTATAGCCAAATTAATATCATTATGAATTGCTTTACCAATAGTATTAAGACACTGGCCAGGGATAACATAGGTACCAATAGTATATGATGCACCTAATTTAAAAGTAATCTCTTTATTGATGATTTTTAAAATATCTTTTTCAGAATGGTGAATCTCTTTTTCAATTCTTGTTGCAATCTTATAAAGCTCTTCACCTTCATTGGTTAATTTAATACCATTTTTTTTACGCTCAATCACTTTTCCAGCAAGATATTTCTCTATAAATTTAATCTGCTGTGTAACAGCAGGTTGAGAAATACCTAATTTAGCAGATGCTTTCGAAAAGCTTCTTTCACGAGCGACAGTCAAAAAGGTCTCTAACTTTACAAAATCTTTTAACATAAAATTTCCTTACATGCAATATATATATATTGTTTTTTCAAATTAATCTAATTAGGTTTTATTATACCTAAAATAATAAAAATATAACCTTAAGTTATTTTCTTGATTAGAAATATTGTAATACTTTTGATTTTTTTGATGTATTCAAAGTTTTTTATATACCTCTCTTCTTATGTTTCGAGATTTGGGCACAGCATAGAGTAATCATTATGTAGGTATAATTTATTAGATTAGAGGAGCATTATACGCTAATGGAAACAATTTTAAATGCCTTAAACCCTGCACAATGTGAAGCTGTAGAACATATTGATGGTCCTATGCTTATTCTTGCAGGTGCGGGTTCTGGAAAAACAAAAACCCTTACAGCTCGACTTGCCTATTTGGTAGGTGTTGTGGGCATAGACCCCGCCAATACCTTGACACTCACTTTTACCAATAAGGCTGCTGCAGAAATGCGTGAACGTGCCATAAAGCTTATGCCTCACCATGTAAGTTACCCTCCACTTTTATGTACATTCCATAAATTTGGGTTGCTTTTTCTTAAGTTTCATATAGAAAAACTTGGGCGTTCAAATGCTTTTGTCATCATAGACAGTGATGATAAAAAACGTCTTCTTCGCAGTATTGCCAAGGAGAAAAAGATTGACTTAAATATCTCTTTTATTGCTTCTGAAATTTCTAAATACAAAAATTCTCTTCTCTCACCAGATGTTGTTGTAAAAAAAGCTGAACTGTCTGACTACAAAAAGGTAGCCTCTATTTATGTAGCCTACCAAGCAAATATAGAAGAAAATAACCTTGTTGATTTTGATGATTTACTGGCACTTACCCATCAAATACTCTCACAAGATGAAGTACTAAGACGTGAGACATCAAAACGTTATCAATACATAATGGTCGATGAATATCAAGATACCAACGAATTACAATTTCAACTTCTTCAGCTACTAAGCTCAGAACATGATAACCTATGTGTTGTGGGTGATGATGACCAAAGTATTTATGGATGGCGTGGGGCAAATATCCGTAATATATTGGAGTTTTCAGATAACTTTGAAAACTGTAAAACGGTCAAACTAGAAACCAATTACCGTTCTACTGAACCCATACTCAAAGCTGCCAATGCACTTATAGAACATAATTCGACCAGACTTGGTAAAAAACTAGTCTCTCACAAAGGCACGGGTGCTGATGTAAAGCTTTTACACTCTCTTGATGAATCAATGGAAGCTAAGAGTATCGCAAGTAAAATACAGAAACTACTTGATGAAGGTACAAATCCTGACGACATAGCGGTGCTTTACCGCATAAATGCTCTCTCTCGTTCACTAGAAGAAGGCTTTAGTAAAAGTGGTTTAGCATTTAAACTCATAGGAGGCATGCGATTTTACGAACGTGCTGAAATTAAAGATCTCATCTCTTACCTCAGAGTCATTGCAAATCCATATGATGACTTTTCGCTTGTCCGTATTATTAACAAGCCAAAACGTGGTATTGGTAAAGCATCTATAGAAAAACTTCGAAAAGCTGCCTATGAGTCTCAAAACTCTCTCTATAGTTACATAGAAAAAATGCTTAGATTAGAAGTTGAAAATATAGTGAGTAAAAAAATCACTATAGCACTAGAAACACTGACTCAAAGTATAGCTTTATTGCAAGACACCATGAAAAATGAACTAGGTAACTTCATGACACTCTTTGATGAACATATCAAAATCAAAGATCATTATGCTGGTATGGCTGATGGTATGGAACGCATCTTAAATATAGATGAATTTTATGGTGTCTTTAGAGATGCTGCCATCAAAAATCCTGATTTAGATTTAGAAACTTTTTTAAATGACATTTCACTACAAAGTGACCAAGACCAAATTGAAGAAGATGCCATTACTATTATGAGTATTCATGCCTCTAAGGGTTTAGAGTTTGAACACCTTTTTGTCATTGGACTAGAAGAAGAGTTTTTTCCTCTGTTAGGAGAGGGTTGCAATATGGAAGAGGAACGCCGATTAGGTTATGTTGCCATTACCAGAGCAAAGTCTGACCTTACTTTATCTTATGTAGATAGCCGTTTCTATAAAGGTCGCCGTAAAATGATAGACAAAAGTCGTTTTTTAGGTGAGTCGGGTCTTATATCGGATACAAGCCTCAAAATCACCAAACAAGCTGACTTTAAAAAAGGTGATCTAGTAAAACATAAAATCTTTGGTATTGGACGTGTACAAGCTGCCAATAAATCGGGTAAAGAGTATAAATTGCTTATTAATTTTGGCGGCAATAAAAAAGAAATTTTAAGTTCTTTTGTCCAGTCCATCTAGTAGGTCGGGTTGCCCTCATCCCGACTTAAACTTTGAATAAAAAAATGACTTTAAATTTTATATATTTTTTTGTCGGGATGAGGGCAACCCGACCTACAGGATAAACATTGAACAGATTATTTGTCGTCAACAAACCAATATTTCGTACATCCAATGGCTACATGGGTTACGTAAAACGCAAGTATGGTACTAAAAAAGTAGGCTTTTCGGGTACACTTGACCCTTTTGCTACAGGTTGTCTTATTGTTGCTACTGGGCAGTACACTAAACTTTTTCAATACCTTGCTAAAACACCCAAAACCTACAAGGCAACACTATGGTTAGGTGCAAACTCCCCTAGTTTAGATATAGAAAATATCGATAGCATTAAAAATCTTGAAGCATTTGATAAAAAACATATACAAGCATCTATTGACTCTTTACAAGGAGAACTTACCTACTATCCACCCAAGTTTTGTGCCAAAAAAATAAATGGTAAACGTGCTTACGAGCTTGCACGTGCAGGAGAAGAGGTAGAACTCAAAACCATTACTTCAACTATTTATGACATTAAACTATTGCACTATAACCACCCTTTTGTACACTTTGAAGCCAAAGTCTCTGAAGGCACCTACATAAGGAGTTTGGGTGCTTTAATAGCAGACAAACTTCAAGTAGATGGTACGCTCTCCTCTTTAGAACGCATACATGAGGGAAAGTTTTTTTATGATGAAGAAAAAGCCGTCAATCCTTTTGAGAACCTAGCCCTTGAAAAAAACACCTATACAGGCGATGACACCTTTATAGAACTTGGTAAAAAAATAATGATTGAGTATTTTGAAAATAAACACAATGGCATATATCTTATTGAGACAGAAAACTTTTTTTCCATCATAGAAATTATAAATAATGAAGTAAAGTATAAATTTAACCGTATTCCAAAATTTACACCAGATAAATAACTAGCTGCATAGTTAAAAACTCTATAGAGTCTCTCTTGGACTCACCCATGGTCTAACCCTTATCATAGTATAATACCTCCAATATTTTACAAAAAGAAGGTGCACACATGGGTGGTTTTGAAGGTGGAGATGAAGGTGGA
>JAYEFI010000089.1:0-11843 GCA_034658615.1 Campylobacterota bacterium | reverse complement strand
GTAAGAGAAACTTTTTCATTCCAAGTATATTCTAATATAGTATCTACCTCTCTTGACGCATATTTTGAAGCACTATTTGCTTCAAAACTACCGTAAGCAACACCCATAGAAAGACCTTTTATACCTACATTTTCAAAGTCATAGCCAGCTGCTATCATCCAAGCTTCTCCTGCACTACCTATGGCATCTAATGTTTGGTCTTCCATAGAAGTGAAGAATGCACCTCCTCCTAAACTGAGTCCCATTGCACCTGTTGAGCCATTGTCTTTATTGTAGGCAGCTAAAACAGTTAACCCAAGATTTGAAAACGCTGTTTCTACACTGACTCCATAGGTTTGGGCATCTTGTTGACCTAAGAGTGCTGTCCCTGTTTCATGGCTACTGTCATACTGTAAACCCAGAGTCAATGTAGTATCTTTAGAAAGGGCATGACTGTATCCTGCTTCTGCATAGAGTACATTGGCAATATCACTATAGTGATAGTACCAAAGACTAAGTGAAAGATCTTTAATCCCCTCATAAGAAGCTGAAGCATAGTAAATACCGTCAATTTTATTGACACCTAAGGTTTCTCCTATATCAACAAAATTTGCACTATCTACGCCATTTTCCCAACCAGCCATTTTATCTATTAACCCTAGACTAAGAGTTAATGCATCAATGTCTGTATTTGTAAGTGTATAAGCTTCAAAGTAGTTTGGTATCATCCTAATGTCATCACTGTCAGCATGAGGAGTATCTAATGTTTGTCTCCCTAGTGTCATTTCTGTATTTCCCCATGTTCCATTGAGATAGATTTGAGATAATAGAATGAAACTTTCATTGTCTATATTTAAGAAATCGCCATTTTGATAGTTAGGATTTTGATTGATACCAAGATCAACTACCGCATAGGCTTCTGAACCTATCATTAGTCCATTCCATCTTTTTGTGTTGAAGTGATAGTGTCCACCAAGTGCGTAGGCATTTGTACGTGAAGCGTCATCTTCTGAAAATGTAATGTATCCTCCTCTTAGTTGACCTTTAACGTGTTCAATGAGAACATACTCACCCAAGCTACCCCTAACACTTTTTATTTTTATGGGGGTATGCTCGGCTTTTGTCATATTTGTATCAAGACTCTCTGCTTGTGTAACAATACTCATTATCATTAAAAGCATAACATTTAATATATATCTATTCATTTTGTTTCCTCGTTTTTGTTTATGGATACGTAAATAAACGTACCCTTATTTTTTTTCTACTTCAATCATTTTGGCTTCGTCTGCACGTACAGCAATAAGTGTAGAACCTACTTGTATCTCCATAGTCTGCTTCGCTAGTGAACAGCCTTTGACGGTGAGTTCTTCACCACGCATCACACCAAAAGAATTTAACCTATCTTTGAGTGCTTTGTCTGCGTGTATTTTAACTATAGTAGCTATGTTACCTTTTTCTAAATCTATTAAATGCATCTGTGCCTCCTTATGTTATCATGAGCGTCACTCTGTACGCTATAAAGCTCAGTATCCAAGCAGTAGCTGTTGTAGAGAGGAACAAGTAAACTAAGTACTTCCAACCTCCAGCCTCTTTAGCAAAGACCATAGAAGCTGCTAAACATGGCAAGTAAATCATGACAAAGACTATGAAAGCAATAGCAGAAGCAAAAGGTATATTGGCTTTTATCTGTTCTATGAGTCCTTCACTTCCTTCATCTACCTCGTCACCTAGTGCATACAGTACACCCAGTGTTGAAACCACTACTTCTTTGGCAGCTAGTCCAGTCTCCAAAGCTACAGCCATACGCCAATCCATGCCAAGTGGTGCAAAGAATGGCTCTGAAGCATGACCAATGATACCTAGGTAGCTATGCTCTAACTCATAAAGTTTAACTTGGTTGGCATCTAATGTACTAGGTGCATCCACTTTAGGGTAGTTAGAAGCAAACCAAATGAGTATAGATGCCGCCAATATGAATGTACCTGCTTTTTTCATATATGACTTTGCTTGACCATAGACTGTGTGCCAAATGAGTTTAAATGAAGGCATACGGTACTTTGGCATCTCCATAACAAATGGTTCCTCATCGCCTTTAAATACAAATGTTTTAAGTACTTTGGCTGCAAGTAGTCCTAAAATAGCTCCTGAAATATAGATAATAAACAAGATATTACCTGCATTTTCTTGTGCAAAGAAAGCCCCAGCAAACAGTACATAAATAGGCAGTCTTGCACCACAAGACATAAACCCTATAATAAAAAGTGTAATGAGCCTGTCTTTTTCATTTTTAAGTGTACGAGCTGCCATGTAGGCTGGTACGGAACATCCAAAGCCAGTCACAAGGGGAATAAAGCTTTTTCCATGTAGTCCAAACTTATGGAAAAAGCCATCAAGTAAAAAAGCTACGCGGCTCATGTATCCAGTAGTTTCAAGTAGTGCAATACCTATAAATAAGATGATGATGTTAGGTAAAAACATAATTACCGCACCTACACCTGCTATCATACCATCTGCTACGAGAGAGCCAAGTTCACCGTCACCTAGTATTACTTTTGCTTGGTCGCCTAACCATGAGAAGGCAGCATCTATGTAATCCATAGGAATACTTCCTAACTCAAAAGTAAGTTGAAATAGCCCCCACATAAAGAAAAGAAATAGAGGGATACCTAAGATTTTGTTGATGAGTAGATTGTCTATCTTTTGTGTGAGGTTTTTGGCTTTCATAGACTTCGTACTCATGACTTCCATCTTTGCACCTTTTGCAAAGGCAAAGTGCTCGTCGGCAAATATTTCACTTAAATCTTTCGTGTTGTTGTGCAAATAAAGATGCTTTAGCCCTTCTCTGATGATAGGAAGCATCTCTATCCAGATAGGTTCACCATGCATTTTTTTATAGATTTCTTCGTCTTCTTGTAAAAGTTTTACTGCAAGGTGACGGTATGGTAAGGTAGACTTATACTTTTTTTCTTTTAAAAATGTAGTAATGTTGTCTATCTCTTCTTCTATAGGGTCAGAGTAGACTACTTTTGAAGATGTCTCTTTTTTCTCGAAAACCTCTATGATGGCATGTTGTAATGCATCAACCCCTTCTTTTGTGATAGATGATGTCTTGATACAAGGAACGCCTAGTATGAGTGATAGTTGTTTCTCATCTATCTCTATGCCTTCTTTTTTAGCCTCATCAATCATGTTAAGAGCAACGACTACTTTTTTACCTGTTTCTATGAGTTGTGTGGTAAAGAGTAGGTTCCTTTGTAGGTTTGTAGAGTCTACTACATTGACAATGACATCATATTCATCTGATTGCAAAAAACTTTTGGTGACTTTTTCTTCTATGGTGTATTCTGTAAGAGAGTAGGCACCAGGAAGGTCGATGATGTGTGCTTCGTATTCTTTACAGGCTACATCATCACAAATAGTAAATTCGACTTCTGTTTTGTCTACAGTGACGCCTGAAAAATTACCCACTTTGAGTTTAGCATTAGATATAGCATTAATGAGAGATGATTTTCCAACATTGGGTTGACCTGCCAGAGCAATGACAATTTTTTCCAAAACTTTTCCTTATATTTGAAAATAACTAAATATAAATGATAATAGTTATCAATCTTTTTTTACTTAGTGCGTAGTATAGTCGAAGTTTTCTTAATGAAGCTTAAAATGAAAACTATTATCAATAAAATATATTTTTACTTCATCGTTTTTCAAGTAACTCCACTACACCAGAAAAGTTTCTTTCATGTCCAAAACATGCATTGGTATTACAAAGCATATAGCCATCATTGGTATCTGATTTAAAGAGTGAAAAAGGGTGAGCTAAAGTATCTAAGGCATCTAAATGACTTTTGAGGTTTTCTTCTTTTGCCTTGATGATGACATCATCTTTTAAATAACGTATAACCATACGGCTCATACTTGGTGTAGAAATAGGTTGACGCATGACATCATAAGAGTAAACTTCAAGTGTTTTGAAAACAAACTTTTTGTAGATAGTGTCAACCAGTGAAGAGATACTATGAAGTACACCAAGCATAGTAGCAACAGAAGAGGGATATGAATTGTCATAAATATCGGCATTGGTTTCAAACTCACCACGTGAAAATTTCCATTTTCCTTTATCGAAATATTTTTCTATGGCATTGTTTGCCAATTTGGTTGCAGTCACTAAGTAAATTTCATTGAGTGTGCTTTCATAGGCTTCAATCAATGTTTCTGCCAAATAGGCATAGTCTTCTAAAAAGGCTTTTATTTTGGGTGTTTTACCTATGAGGGTAGAGTGGAAAAGTTCAGAGTTTATATACATACTTTGTAGTAAAGCATCTAATGACTTGATGGCAATAGGCAGATACCTTTTATCTACTCTACTTGCTTTAAATAATGATTTTATTATCATTGCATTCCAAGAGACAAGTATCTTTTTGTCTATAAATGGATAGGTACGTTTCTTGCGTCTTTTCCGTAAAGCATTTATGGCTTCATCATAATAGGCAATGGTGGCAGTGGGGTCGTCAACACGAATAATGTTTTTGCCATTAAAGTTACCTTCTTTACTTATGTTTAAAGCTTTTGCTAATCGTGCATGTTCTTTTTGTGGGATGTCTGCTTTTTCAAAGGCTTGTAAAGCTTTATCATAGGTGTAGATAAAGTATTTTCCCTCCTCATCTTCCGTATCTGCATCTGAAGCAGAGTAGAAGAGTCCATCTTCATACATATTTGAAAGCATAAAATCTAGTGTTTCAAAAGCAACATTTTTGAAAAATATATTGCCAGATACTTGGTATGCTTTGAGATAGACTTCTGAGAGTAGGGCATTGTCATAGGTCATTTTTTCAAAATGCGGTACGAGCCACTGGTTGTCTGTAGAGTAACGGCAAAATCCTCCCTCAACCAAATCGCGTAAGCCACCTTTAGCCATAGCAGTAAGTGAGAAGAGAGCCATATTGAGTGTCTCTTCATCTGCCGTTATTTTATAGACATCTAAAAGTAAACCTAGTAGAGAATTTTGTGGAAATTTAGGTGCCTTGTTAAACCCACCATCTTCATTGTCAAAGAGTTGTTTTGCTTGGCTAGAGGTACGCTCTATAATGCTTAGGTCAAGTTTGGTTGCTTCTATTTTGTCCTCTTTAGGATTAAGAAAATGCAAAATCTCATCTGCTTTTTCTACGAGTAATGATTTTTCATTTTTGTATTTGTCTGCAATCACTTCAAGCAATGAGGTAAAGGACATCATGCCATACCGTGGTTCATCAGGTATGTAGGTTGCTGAGTAAAATGGTTTTAAGTCAGAAGTTAAAAAGATAGATGTCGGCCATCCACCTGGACGTTGGTTCATGAGTTGGTAGACCTCTTGAAAATGTTTGTCAATGTCGGGTCTCTCTTCACGGTCCACTTTTATGGCAATAAAGTTCTCATTCATTATTTTAGCAGCGGCGTCATCTTTAAATGACTCTCTCTCCATCACATGACACCAATGGCAAGAGCTATACCCTATAGATAAAAATATAGCTTTGTCTTCTTTTTGTGCTTTACTAAATGCCTCTTCTCCCCAAGGGTACCAGTCTACGGGATTGTTTACATGTTGCTGTAGGTAAGGGGAGTGCTCATTTTTAAGATGGTTTTGCATTTTTTGCCTTTGCTATTGATGAAGTATTAATTGGATTTAGATAATATTACACAGGTTATACACAAATAGTACAATAGAATACTATAAAATTTCAACAAAAAAGAGAGAACATGTGCAATTTAATTAAAAAGTTACTACTTATGAGTCTACTTTTTACCAGTTTTGTTTTAGGTGGTTTTGGCGATGCATTGAAGAAACAAAAGTTTCTTTCTCCAGATGAAGCTTTTACTGTTTCAGCTGTAGCTAAAGAAGCAAATATAGAAACCAAAATTATCATGGCAGAGAAAATTCATATCTATGAGCACTCTGTAAAATATAGAGTGACTTCACCTGAAATGGTGGAACTTGAAGTAGAGAAACCAAAAGCACATGACTTTGATGGTGACATGGTGTATGATAAAGAGTTAATGGTCAACATTCCTAGAGAGTATATTGAAAGTAAAGTAGCAGGGGACTACACACTCGAAATTGAATTCCAAGGTTGTTCAGATGCAGGTATCTGTTACCAACCTATTCAAAAAACATTTAACCTTAAAGGAGCAGAATTAGGGGTTTTGGATAAAATATCTAAACTTGCTAAAGAAGGAAATGCTTCTAAAATAGTAGATGTTCTTATTAACGAAAGTTCATTTTTTGTCTTATTTCTCTTTTTTATCTTTGGCTTACTGCTCTCATTGACACCATGTATTTTCCCTATGATACCTATACTCTCTTCTATTATTGTTTCTCAACAAGGAGAAAGTGAAAAGCCTAGTGTAGGTAAAGCATTCTTTACCTCATTGGTTTATGTCTTAGCGATGGCACTTACTTACACTGTTGTGGGGCTAGTAGCAGGGCTACTGGGTGCAGACTTGCAAGCTGCTATGCAAAACCCTTGGGTATTGACAGTATTTGCAGGGGTGTTTATTGCCTTGGCATTTTCTCTCTTTGGTTATTATGAGATAGGCTTACCAGCCTCATGGCAATCAAAAATAAGTCAAGCCAGTGATGGTGCACAAGGTAAAGGTATACTGGGCACGGCTATTATGGGTGCGTTGTCTGCACTGATAGTAGGACCATGTACTGCTGCACCAATTAGTGGTGCCGTTATTTTTATATCACAAACGGGTGATGCACTACTTGGGGGTGCTGCGTTGTTTGTTATGAGTATGGGTATGGGTATGCCACTACTACTTGTGGGTATAGGTGCTGGTAAGTTTATGCCAAAACCTGGTGGCTGGATGACTGCTGTTTCCCAAGTCTTTGGTGTCATGATGCTTGGTCTTGCCATTTTCATGTTGTCACGCATACTCCCTGGTGGACTTACGATGATACTTTGGTCGCTACTGTTTATGGGAACAGCACTTTACATGGGTGTGTTTGAAAGTAAAGCAGGTGAGGGTGCAGTCAAACTCTTTAAACTTTTGGCGATGGTCTTTTTAGTCTATGGAATCATCTTGTTCGTGGGTGCAGTCTCAGGTGCAAACTCCATGTTTAGTCCTTTAAAGAAGTTTACTTCTGGCACAGTTGTGAGTAGTGCAACAACTACACATGCTACAAATGCAGAGGGACATCTAGGTTACTCGGTAGCACGTCTCATGAAAGAAGTAGAAGCTTCGGACAAACCAGTAGTAGTAGACTTTGGAAAAGACTCTTGTACAGCCTGTGTAGAGCTAGAAGAGATTACCTTTCCAGACAACAGAGTACAAGAGCAGATGCTAAACTTTACCTTTATAAAAATAGACCTTACTGCAAACAATGATGACGACAAAGCTTTGCTAAAAGAGTACGGACTTTTTGGTACACCAAATATCATCTTCTTTGACAAAAACAATAACTTCATGCCAGAACAATCCCTCACAGGGTTCATACCACCAGAAGATTTTGCAGAGCATTTGAAAGGTATACCCAAATAACGAAATAGGAATTCATGACTTTGTATCATCATCGTATTCATGGGATTCGTATAAAATAATCGCCGAACCTAAGGGTGCGACTCATATTTTTTACAAACCCCACAAATACGAGCATAAAACAAATTCATAGAATCCTATTTCGCTATTTGAGGTATAGTAAAATAATATACAAATATCTGTAAGGTGGATTTAGAACAATGAATAGAATGAGAAGAGATGTTAGGTAAAGTTTTATGACAATTAAACAAACACTTTTATGGGCGAGAGAACAACTTCAAGAGACGTGCGAACGACCACAGTATGAAGCAGAACTTTTACTTGCGTATCATCTAACGAAAGAGCGTATGTACTTGATGACACATGAGACCGATATTGTAGAGAGCGTAGAAGCATATAAAACACTTATACAAAGAAGAAGCAACAATGAACCTTACGAATATATTGTGGGTGAGGCTAGTTTTTATGACATTCATCTCATGGTAGAAGAGGGAGTGCTTATCCCCCGTCCAGAGACTGAAATACTCATAGATCTAGTGGCTGACATTATAGAAAAAGAAGATATACATAACATAGCTGAAATTGGGGTAGGGTCTGGAGCTATCTCTGTGGTGTTGGCTCGTAAGTTTCCAAAGTTGCGTGTTATTGCTACAGATATTTGTGATGCACCATTGAAAGTAGCAGGGAAAAATATAGCCCATTTTGGGTTAGAAAAACAGATAGAGCTTCGTAAATCTAACATACTTGATGAGGTGAGTGAAGCTGTTGAACTGGTTGTCTCAAATCCTCCATACATTGCAGAAGATTTTTTACTTGCATCAAACGTGGTTGACTATGAACCTAAAGAGGCACTTTTTGGTGGCAGAGTAGGTGATGAACTGCTTAAACAAATCATCTTAGATGTTAAAGAAAAAGACACAAAGTACTTAGCTTGCGAGATGGGATATGACCAAAAAGAGCCTTTAGAGGTCTTTGTTAAAGATGTTGGAGTAAAATACATAAAATTTTACAAAGATTTAGCAGGACATGACAGAGGTTTTGTAATCGAATTTGAAGGACATTGATGAACAAATATTTTAGAATGACAACCATGGCATACCTTATGCTCTTGTCGGCTGTACTAGGGATGATACTATATGCGGGCATAGTAGTTACTTCCGTGACCTTTAACACCCATTTGTATGTAGGGGCAGAACTTTTAACTCAGTTTCAAGAGGGACAAGTTATGACAGAAAACTTTTTACGTTTGTCATATGTTGTCAATGTACTTATAGTAGCAGTGGTACTCTACGAAGGGTATAAGTTTAAAAAGTTTGAACGTGATACCGTGACAAAAGTGGCAACATTTTTTGTCTTAGCAACGGGTCTACTATTTTCGCAATATTATATACCAGATATTGTGGCTATGCAAGCACAAGGTGAAGCGATGACACAATCGGAAGCTTTTTTAAATACCCATAAAGGTTCAGAGTTAAACTCTAAGATTTTTGCATTATCCCTTTTGGTATTGATAATTCAGAATATGCGTAAGGCGTGTAAATAGTCTGTATGAATGAAATTTTAGAGCATCCATTTAACCCCATCATCTATCCAAATACGCAACTCTTAATACTAGGTTCTTTCCCTAGTATTAAATCATTTGAAAACAATTTTTATTACGCTCACCCTAGTAACAAATTTTGGAAAATTCTTGAAAGTGTAACAACATACCCTGTCAATAACCACGACCAAAAGCTGTGGCTACTCAAAGAGTGTAAGTTTGGTCTTTGGGATATGATAAAAGCATGCTCACGTGACAATTCACTTGACAGCTCACTGGAAAATGAAGAGGTCAATGACATCGCTTCATTTTTAGAAGCACATCCAAGTATTACAAAACTAGCGTTTACAGGTAAAAAATCAGAAGCATTGTTTAAAACACACTTCTCACACCTACAGATAGACACAGTCTACCTTCCTTCTCCATCATCTGCATACGCAGCTATGAAGTTTGAGCAGAAGGTCTTTGCATACAAAAAAGCATTGGGGTACAATTAGATGGCAGTATGGGCTATTGGAGATTTACAAGGGTGTTATGACTCTTTGATGGAACTTTTAGAGAAGATTGCATTTAACCCACAAGAAGACAAACTTTGGTTGGCTGGTGACTTGGTGAACCGTGGAGAGGGTTCACTTGAAGTATTAGAATATCTCTATAGCATACGCGACAGTGTGGAGATAGTCCTTGGAAATCACGACATTACACTTATAGCGGCATACTATGGTATCAAAAAGTCAAACCCCACGATTGACCCTATATTGGACTCACCAAATGCTAAAAGTCTCATAGATTGGCTTAGACAACAAAAGTTTCTTCATGTAGATTATGCTTTAGGGTATTGTATGGCACATGCAGGTGTTTCTCCTGAGTTTGATTTGGGTATGGCTATACATTATGCTAGTCACGCAGAAGAACAGTTAAAAAAAGACGATGCAGATATTTGGATTAGAAAGATGTTTGAACATGGAGAGAGACGTTTTAGCAGGCATGCAAACTTTGTAGATATAGACCGCTATATAGTCTCTTCGTTCACACGTATGCGATACTGTTATGGGGACTATAAATTGGACTTTGACCAAAAAGGAAAACCTACAGATGTCTTACGTAAAAAAGATTTAAAACCTTGGTTTGAATGTAAAAATAGAAAGAAAATAGACCTAAAAATCATCTTTGGACACTGGTCAACACTTGGATTCTACCATGATGACAAGGTTCTCTCTTTAGATACAGGTTGTCTTTGGGGTGGTGCGTTAACCGCTGCTAGGATAGACCTAGATGAAGTGGAAATTGTCTCTGTCTCTTGTGCAAAAACACAAGAGCCTACGTAGTGGTATCATTATAATTTGAACTGTATTTTATTGCCCCAAAATGCTACTAGTATTAGTGATTTACAACAGGTTACACACATAAAAGAGATACTCAAATCTCAGGTAGGAGATAGTCTAACCATTGGCGAGATGGGTGGCAACATAGGTAAAGCTACTATTGCGAGCATCAATGACAATGAAGTACTTCTTAGAGATATTGCATTGCACAAAAAACCACCAGCTAAACTTGACTTAACCGTTATTCTTGCTTTGCCACGTCCAAAAGTGCTACGTAGGCTTATCATGGACATGACTTCTCTTGGAGTAAATAAACTTATCATTGTCAATAGTTATCGCAGTCAAAAAAGTTACTGGCAAAGTCCACTGCTTAACCGCATAGACGAGTTTATCTTTGAGGGCTTACAGCAAGCCATAGATACTGTACCTTTAGAGGTTGAGTTTAAAAAACGTTTTAAGCCATTTGTTGAAGACGAATTTCCTGCGTTATTGGTAAATAAAAATGCAGATGAGGAGCTAAGTCATGCTGTCATCGCCCATCCGTATGCCATGCAGTCTTGGAAAACCTATCTTTTTGAGGCAACAAATAACAAAGAGACTATGCCAAAGGTACTATGCATAGGAGCAGAAGGTGGCTGGATAGACTATGAGGTGGACTTACTTTGTAAACATGGTTGCACTTCTGTGAGTTTAGGACAAAGGATTTTACGTACTGAAACTGTGGTGAATGTGTTACTTGGACATTGGTTAGAGGGGTGAGGGATACAAATGAAAATGTTTGCTTTACAGTCACTTGTTGGAGGTTTTTTAGATGAAGATCTCAAAAATTTCAATAAAGTGTTTGACGATTGGTGTGTACAGTTTGAGAGTATGGAAGATGCACAGCTTATACTCGATACCCTTGAACGAAATGAGAAGATAAAAATTGTTGAGATTACACCGCTAAGTTACCCGAAATACTTTTTCTCAAAACTGCAAGGTATCATCCACGCAACAAGAGAATATGAAGGAAAGATTATCTGTATCGTTGAACCACAAATGGGCATGAGTTTCCGCATTGCCATATGTGACATGCAGTCTAAAAAAGTAAGAGTTCTTGCTACCCGTTATAAGAGTACACTAAGTGTCGAAGGGGCGTTTGCTAATTTAGCTTTTGATTTGTAGAATAGGTTGCTATCGGGTAGCTCTTTACCAAATCACTAAGATGTATCTAGCTTCGTTTTATAATAGCTAAAAGTGTTTTAAGGCTAATCTCATCGTTTTTCTTGGGGTAGTCTACAGATATTACTTTATGTAATATTAAGTAGCAATCGTCTATAATTCCATTCTAAGAAAAGCCAAACTATTTGTGAAAATAGGACGGAAAGCTACGGATCTTCAAAATAAAGACCGCCGGGTTGTCTAAAATTATAGGATTTATTATGAAGAAAACAATACTACTAACAACTTTATTGGCTGTTACATTTTTACAGGCTGAATCACCT
>JAYEFI010000088.1:0-12133 GCA_034658615.1 Campylobacterota bacterium | reverse complement strand
AAAGTATAGTCAGAGAGAATCAAGATAGATACTATGAAGCACTTGAAATGTCTGGAAGTCTAGGCGAGTCTACACCTTTTGTAGAGTTTATGTTAGAAGTAATTTTAAGTACGGTGTTAAAGGTCGGTAATAAGGTCGGTAATACTTTAACGGATAATCAAGTAAGTATTATGGAAAATATAAAAAGAAATTCTAAAGTATCAGCCGTTAAATTATCAGAAATAGTGGGTATATCTAAAAGAAAAATAGAAGAGAATTTAGCTAAGTTAAAAGAGTTGAACATGATTAAAAGAGTTGGTGGTACACGTGGTCATTGGGAAATAAAGGAATAATATGCCAAATTTAGTAGAGGTACAATATGAACAAACAGGGGGAGCATTATACCTATATAAAATTGGCTTTTCAAGAACAGGTGTGGAGACAAGAATTAAGAATGCAAAAAATGACCCAACTTACCTTATGGCAGAGGTACAAACCGTATCAGCCTATGAAGTTTACAATGTAAATCCACATAAACTAGAGCAGTTAATACATAAATTTTTCAGTCATTGCTGTTTGGATATTGATATTATTGATGAAGCTGGAAATATCCATAAACCAAGAGAGTGGTTTATAGCTCCATTAGCAGTAATTGAAGAAGCTGTTGGGCTTATTGTAGATGGTGGGATTGTTGATTATTATTATGATAATATAAATGAAATAATTATTGGCAAGGGAGATTAGTGTGAATATAATAGTTGCAGTTATAGTATAAATACGGATAATTGATTGGTGAATAAAATGATAATAAAGAGAATAAATGAAAACTAAAATAGTCTACATGGGTACACCCCATTACGCAAGAGAGATACTAGCTACTTTAATAGCAGCAGAAGATATGGAAGTTGCTTTAGTACTTACACAACCTGATCGTCCTGTAGGACGTAAAAAAGTTTTGACACCACCACCTGTGAAGTCTTTGGCAGTTGAGTATGACATAGACGTATTACAGCCTCATCGTTTGAGTGAAGAGGGTATATTTGAAGCCATTAGAGATGTAAAACCAGATTATATTATTGTGGCAGCATTTGGGCAGATACTGCCTAAAAACATACTTGATATTGCTCCTTGTATCAATTTACATGCTTCATTACTACCACAATATAGAGGGGCAAGTCCAGTACAGCAGTCATTGTTAAATGGCGATGAAAAGACGGGTGTGACTTCTATGATGATGGAAGAAGGGCTAGATACAGGTGACATGCTCGAGAAGGTCGAGTTTGATATTCCCAAAGAGATGAGACTTCATGCATTGATGCAACAACTAACCAATGATGCATGTACGCTTACGCTAAGTACCATACGTAATTTTAGAAACATAAAACCTGTAAAGCAAGATGAATCTCAAGCTACACTATGCAAAAAGATAAAAAAACTTGACGGTGAAATTGATTTTGATGATGCAGGTATGATTTACAACAAATACCGTGCTTTTGAAGGATGGCCTGGTATATTTGCAGCAAATGGTACAAAGTTTGATGGCTTAATACTTCAGAATATAGCTGAAAATCATACAGCATATGAGATACTTGGATTTGAAAATGACAGTGTTATAGTAGGGTGCAATAGAGGTTCTTTGGTTATAGATAGTCTACAGCCAGCATCAAAAAAATCAATGTTGGCAAAAGCTTATTGTGTAGGGAGGGGACTAAAAATTGGAGATACTATCCTTTAGTCATTTACCCTCTACGCAGAAATATCTTGTAGATAAAATAAAAAATAAAGAACTTCGGTTACCCATAGCAGTGATAGCCTTTGAACAGAGTGCAGGTGTAGGAAGTCGTGACAATATATGGACAGGTGGAGAAGGAAATTTTTTTATGTCTGTTGCCATTGATTTAGAGGATTTACCTGCAGATTTACCGTTAAGTTCTGCATCTATTTATTTTTCATATATTATGAAACAAGTATTACTCGAACTTGGTGAAAATATTTGGTTAAAATGGCCCAATGATTTCTACGTAAAAGATGACAAAATAGGTGGAACAATAACTACAAAAGTAAATGACACCCTAGTCTGTGGCATAGGTATAAATTTAAATAAAACCAAAAATGGATATAGTGCCTTACAGAGCGATATTTCACCTCAATTTCTATTGGAAAAATACCTTTTGGCACTTGAAAAGTTTCCTAAATGGAAGCAGGTTTTTAGAGAGTATGAGGTAGAATTTGAATTAAGTAGGAAGTTTTCAGTTCATATTGAAAACTATCAAAAAAGCCTAGAGAACGCATGTTTGCAGTCAGACGGCTCTTTGATAATAGATGGAAGAAAGGTGTACAGTTTACGATGAGCGAAATTATAAGTATAGCCAACCAAAAGGGTGGCGTAGGAAAAACAACTACAGCAGTAAACTTAGCAGCATCAATTGCTGATAAAGGTAAAAAAGTACTTCTTTTAGACATAGACCCCCAGTCAAATGCAACGACAAGTTTAGGGTTTTCAAGAGGAGACTATGAGTTTAATATTTACCATGTGTTGATTGGTTCTAAAAAAATCTCTGAAGTGGTGTTAAAAAGTGCAGTCAAAAATCTCTTTTTAGTACCATCAAATATTGGTTTAGTGGGTATTGAAAAAGAGTTTTATAATCCAAATAAAAAAAATAGAGAATTGGTATTGAAAGAGAAACTTAAAGAGGTAGCAGGTTTATATGACTTTATAATTATTGACTCACCTCCAGCATTGGGTCCTATTACTATTAATGCCTTAAGTGCATCAGATTCAGTCATTATTCCTATACAGTGTGAATTTTTTGCATTAGAAGGTTTAGCTCAATTGTTAAATACCGTTTCATTGTTAAAAAAGACAATCAATCCTAAGTTGAAAATAAAAGGTTTTTTACCTACAATGTATTCAAAACAAAACAATCTTTCAAAACAAGTGCTGGCAGACTTAAGTCATCATTTTAAAGATAAATTGTTTCACATTAAAAAAGGGAAAGAGTGTATCGTTGTACCTCGTAATGTAAAAATTGCTGAGGCTCCAAGCTTTGGTAAGCCTGTAACAAACTATGCCAATAGTTCAAAAGGTTCCATCGCATATAGAGACTTAGCAACTGT
Organism: Campylobacterota bacterium; assembly: GCA_034658615.1. Lineage (GTDB taxonomy): Bacteria > Campylobacterota > Campylobacteria > Campylobacterales > Sulfurovaceae > Sulfurovum. Next base: position 9,037 of record JAYEFI010000088.1, on the reverse strand, counting down.
TATTGTAAGAGGTTAGTATGGCACTTGGTAGAGGACTTGGAGATATACTTACAGAAGTAGAAAATGCATACGAAAAAGATCTTTCAGATATAGATAAGTTTAGTCTCGAAACGGAAACAGATAGAATAGATGAGATTATGGTGAATGAAGTCTCTCCAAATCCTTTTCAGCCACGTAAACATTTTGATGAGTCTGCCCTCAATGAATTAAGCCAATCTATAGTACGTAATGGGCTTTTACAACCGATTGTTGTTATTGAAAGCGAGAATGGTTATATACTTATTGCAGGAGAGCGTCGTCTTCGAGCACATAAACTAGCAAACATTGAAAAAATTAAAGCTGTCATCGCAGATGTTGATCTCGAAGAGATAAAACTACGTGAACTTGCACTTTTAGAAAATATACAAAGAGAAAACCTAAACGCTATAGAACTGGCTAACTCATACAAAGAGCTTTTAGAAGTACATGACATTACACATGATGAACTTTCGAACATCGTACATAAAAGTAGATCTCAAATAACAAACACAATGCGACTACTCATGTTGCCACCTTATGCACAAGAGCAATTGGTGAGTAATAAAATATCTCAAGGGCATGCAAAAGTACTTATTGGGCTTGATGAAAAAAAACAAAAAGTAATCATAGACTCTGTAGTTGGGCAAAAGCTTTCTGTAAGAGATACGGAGAATATGGTTAAAAAATATAAGAATGATGAGGGTGAGAAAAAAACTATAAAAAGTCTTCCCTCACTATTGTTAGAGTACAGCGATGAACTTTCAGCTGTAGTACCTTTGAAGCATAAAATTAAACCTAAAAGTTTAGAGATATATTTTGAAAATAAAACTCAAGTAGAGACTTTCATAGAGCTGTTAAAATCAGTAAATGATAAGAAATCTGGTGGATTATTAAATCGTATTTTAAATTAGTAATATAAAGTTATATAATACGTAATTCTATTTCTTACTTTTTACTCCATCTTACTATATAATTAATCAATACCTCATAAGTGTTGTGGTAAAATAACGCGAAATTACATGAGGAGTTTTAATGCTTGACATACATTTACCATTGATGTTGTTTGTTTTTGTTTTATTTCTAGTTCTTCTTGTTCTTTTAAATAATATGTTATTTCAGCCACTAATTAAATTTATGGATGATAGAGATGCCTCAATAGCAAAAGATTTAGAAGCAGCAAAGAATTTTAGCGGTAACACAGATGAACTCAATGCTAAAGCAGATGAAGTGATTGGCAATGCCAAAAACGAAGCTGCAACAATCAGACAGAAAGCAGTTGAAGATGAAAAAACATTGGCTGCAAGTAAAGTTGAAACAAGACAAGGTCAAATTGACAAAGAGTATGAAAGTTTTGTTGAAAAACTAGCTTCTGAAAAAGAGAATTTGAAAAATGAATTACTCTCACAAATGCCTCTTTTCAAAGAGAGCCTTAAAGCTAAATTTAGCAAACTATAAAGGAAGGATATATATGAAAAAAATAGTATTATTATCTTTACTTGTAGTACCAGCTGTATTGTTAGCATCCGGTGCTGCAGATGGTGAAACAACACGTTACTTTGCTCAAACTGGTAGAGAAACTGACTTTTTACCTAGAGTTGTAAACTTTACAATTTTTGCAGCTCTATTGTATTACTTGCTAGCTAACCCTATTAAAACTTTCTTTAAAGATAGAAAAGAGGGGATTTCAACGCAATTAAAAGAGATTGAAAACAAGTTGCAAACAGCAAAAGATGAAAAAAAAGAGGCTCAAATGCGTCTTGATGAATCTAAGAAGAAGGCAGAACAGATTGTTTCAGATGCAAAAAATGAAGCAGTTGTGTTGGCAGAAAAGATTGCAAAAAGCAATCAAAACGACTTAGAAAACATGATGACACAGCTTGAAGATAAAATCTCCCTAGAAGAGAGAAAATCAGCGAGAGAAGCAATTGATGAAGTTTTAAGTGAAAATATTGTCAATGATGACATTATGCTTGACGAGAAAAAAGTTGTAAATATTATCTCTAAGAAGGTGGCATAATGGAAGAGTTAATTGCTAAAAGATATGTAAAAGCACTTTCATCAGTCAGCAGTGATATGGTGACAACTAGTGAAGTATTAAATACTTTGGCAGATATTGTAAATACATCAGAAGTAAAAACAGTATTGAACTCACCTATAATAGACAGTGCAAAAAAAACAGATATGATGCTATCTACATTAAACTCAGATACAGATAAAACACTTGTTAATTTTATTAAAATTCTGGGTGAGAATAAAAGACTTGACATGATTCCAGCAATTGCAAAAGTACTTAATAGTGACTTGCAAAAGGTTTCAAATAAGTATGAAGGTGTTTTACGTTCAAAAGTGACACTTGATTCAGATGCATTAAGTGAGCTTGAAGAAACATTGAAAAAATATACGGGTTCAACAATAAGTCTGAAGCAAGAACAATCTGACGAAGATGGTTTACGTGTAGCAGTAGATGATTTAGGTATTGAGGTTAACTTCTCTAAGCAGAGAGTTAAAGAACAACTTATTGATTTCATTAAGAAATCATTGTAGTTATTATATAGTAAAGGAGTAGCAGTGGCAAATAAATTGCAAGCAGATGAAATTTCTTCAATTATCAAAGAGAGAATTGAAAATTTTGACATTGATGTTGACATCAATGAAGTAGGTAAAGTAGTAGGTATCGCAGATGGTATTACAACAGTGTACGGTCTTAACAATGTTATGGCTGGAGAAGTTGTAGAGTTTGATAATGGTGCCAAAGGTCTTGTTCTTAACCTTGAAGAAGCAAATGTTGGTGTAGTTGTTCTTGGAACAAGTACAGGTATTAAAGAAGGTATGAGTGTAAAAAGAGCAGGTGAGCTTCTTAAAACTCCAGTAGGCGATAGCTTAATGGGAAGAGTAGTAAACCCACTTGGTGAAGCAATAGATGGTAAAGGTGCTATTGAAGCAGCTGAGCATAGATTTATAGAAGAAAAAGCACCAGGAATCATGGCTAGAAAATCAGTACATGAGCCACTTCAAACAGGTGTCAAAGCAATTGATGCACTCGTGCCAGTAGGTCGTGGTCAAAGAGAGCTTATTATTGGTGATAGACAAACTGGTAAAACAACACTTGCTATCGATACAATCATTAACCAAAAAGGTCAAGATGTAGTATGTATCTATGTAGCTATTGGTCAAAAAGCTTCAACTGTTGCTGCAACAGTTAAGAAACTTGAAGAGCATGGTGCAATGGATTACACAATCATTGTGACAGCAGGTGCTGCGGAATCTTCAGCATTACAGTTTCTTGCACCATATGCAGGTGTAACTATGGCTGAGTATTTCAGAGACAATGGTAGACATGCAGTTATCTTTTATGATGACCTTTCAAAACATGCAGTTGCATACAGAGAAATGTCACTAATTTTAAGAAGACCTCCAGGTCGTGAAGCATATCCTGGGGATGTTTTCTATCTTCACTCTAGACTACTAGAGCGTGCTGCAAAGCTTTCAGATGAATTAGGTGCTGGTTCAATTACTGCATTTCCAATTATTGAAACACAAGCAGGTGATGTTGCGGCATATATCCCGACAAACGTTATTTCTATTACCGATGGACAGATTTTCCTTGAGACTGACTTGTTTAACTCAGGTATTAGACCAGCGATTAACGTAGGACTTTCGGTTTCACGTGTTGGTGGTGCTGCACAGATTAAAGCAACTAAACAAGTATCTGGTACATTAAGACTAGACCTTGCATCATTTAGAGAGCTTCAAGCATTTGCACAGTTTGCTTCTGACTTAGATGAATACACAAGAGGTCAATTAGAGCGTGGACAAAGAATGGTTGAAGTACTTAAGCAAGGACCTTATGCTCCTGTACCTATTGAGAAACAAGTTGTTATTATTTTTGCTGGTGCAAACGGATTCCTTGATGATATTCCTGCAAGTGCAGTGACTAAATTTGAAGCAGATCTTATGCCATTTATGGATGCAAAATATGAAAATATTTTAGATGCAATCAGAAATGATAAGAAAATTACTGATGATACTGAATCAGCGCTTAAAAAAGCAATTGAAGATTTCAAAGCTTCTTTTTCGGCATAAGAAAGGCTAGTTATGGCTAATTTAAAAGAGATTAAGCGTAAAATAGGATCTGTTAAAAATACACAGAAGACTACTAATGCTATGAAGCTGGTCTCTTCTGCTAAACTTAAAAGAACAGAAGAGCTAGCTAAAAAGTCTAGAGTTTATGCAGAAAAGTTAACAGAGTTATTAACTGAAATTGCTAGAAAAATGAAAAATGCAAACAGTGACGGTATTGACAATGTGTATTTTAAGGATAATGAAAATCCTAAGAAAATTGATATTGTGTTAATTACTGCAGATAAAGGTCTTTGTGGAGGGTTTAATTCACAAACGATAAAAAGTGTTAATGCATTACTCAAAGAGTATCAAGATATGGGTGCAAAAGTGCGTTTAAGAGCTGTAGGAAGAAAGGGAATTGACTTCTTCAAATTCAATAATATTGAATTGAGTGATGAAATTATTGGACTTTCTGCTTCACCTGATTTTAAATCTGCTTCAGAGTTTATTTCTGAAGTATCTGAGTCATATGTAAATGGTGACACAGATAGAGTAGTGATTGTACATAACGGTTATGTAAATATGATTACACAAGAGATAAGAGTAGATCAAGTGTTGCCTGTCGATGCTTCAAATATGGATCTTGGCAGTATGTCAACTTCAGAACTTGAAGTTGAACCAGATGACGATGACACACTTTTAGATGCATTGGTGAAACGCTATATTGAGTATACAATGTACTACTCACTTATAGATTCACTTGCGGCTGAACATTCTGCACGTATGCAAGCGATGGATGCAGCAACAAAAAATGCTAAAGAGATGGTTAAAGAGTTACAAGTTAAATATAACAAAGCAAGACAAGAAGCAATTACTACTGAACTCATTGAGATTATCAGTGGTATGGAGTCACTTAAGTAGGACGCAAAATGGGCAAAGCCCATCTTTGCTACGCAAACGCTATGTTCTCTTCAACAGAGGGTTCAAGAGCGATAAATAAAGACAGGAGAAGAAATGACAGGTAAAATAGTACAAGTCTTAGGTCCCGTAATTGATGTGGATTTTACAGATTATCTACCAGAGATTAACGAAGCATTGGAGACAATCAATGTTATTGATGGTAAAGAACAAAAATTAGTTTTAGAAGTAGCAGCACAACTTGGTGACAATAGAGTAAGAACTATTGCTATGGATATGAGTGAAGGTCTTGTAAGAGGTCAAGAAGTAAAAGCAACTGGTGACTCTATTCAAGTGCCAGTTGGTGAAGCAGTACTGGGTCGTATCTTCAACGTAATTGGTGATGCAATTGATGATGCTGGAGAAGTAAATGCAAAAGAATACTGGTCAATCCATAGAGATCCACCAGCATTTGAAGATCAAAGTACTAAGACGGAAGTTTTTGAAACTGGTATTAAAGTAGTTGACCTTCTTGCACCTTATAACAAAGGTGGAAAAGTTGGACTATTTGGTGGTGCTGGTGTTGGTAAAACCGTTATTATTATGGAACTTATTAACAACGTTGCATTAAAACACTCTGGTTACTCAGTATTTGCTGGTGTTGGTGAAAGAACACGTGAAGGTAATGACCTTTACTTTGAAATGAAAGATTCAAATGTACTTGACAAAGTTGCACTTTGTTATGGTCAAATGAGTGAACCTCCAGGAGCACGTAACCGTATTGCACTGACTGGTCTTACAATGGCTGAGTACTTTAGGGATGAAATGGGACTTGATGTTCTTATGTTTATCGATAATATCTTTAGATTTGCACAATCAGGTTCAGAAATGTCTGCACTTCTTGGTCGTATTCCTTCAGCTGTTGGTTACCAACCAACGCTAGCTAGAGAAATGGGTGCACTTCAAGAGCGTATTACATCAACAACCAAAGGTTCAATTACATCCGTACAAGCGGTATATGTTCCTGCGGACGACTTGACAGATCCAGCTCCAGCTTCTGTATTTGCTCACTTAGATGCAACAACAGTACTTAACAGATCGATTGCTGAAAAAGGTATCTATCCTGCGGTTGACCCACTTGACTCAACTTCTAGAATGCTCGATCCGCAAATTGTTGGTGAAGAGCACTATGGTATTGCAACTGGAGTACAGCAAATTCTTCAAAAGTATAAAGATCTTCAAGATATCATTGCGATTCTTGGTATGGATGAGCTTTCTGAAGATGATAAACTTGTTGTTGAAAGAGCAAGAAAGATTGAAAAATACCTTTCTCAACCATTCCATGTTGCTGAAGTATTTACTGGTTCACCAGGTGTATATGTTACACTTGAAGAAACAATCGAAGGATTTAAAGGTCTTTTAGAAGGTAAATATGACAACATGAATGAAGCAGCATTCTATATGGTTGGTAATATGGATGAAGCAGTTGCTAAAAATGATAAGATTAATGCAAAATAATCTTTAAAGGATATTTATGGAACTTATGAAACTAGAAATCATCACACCAAATGGTGAAATATTTGATGGTGAAGTAAAACAAGTAAACTTACCAGGAAGTGAAGGTGAGTTTGGTGTTTTAGCTGGACATGCTGCACTTGTTTCATTACTTGAGACTGGTGTGATAGTTATTGAAGAAGAAGATGGTACTGAAATTGCTGTTGCTATCAACTCTGGATATGTAAAAGTTGAAGAAGAAAAAACAACATGTATAGTGGATGGTGCTATTGCACTTTCTGGTACAGACAGTGATTTAGCTCAGTCTCTTGATGCAGCAAAAGAGTTACTAAAAAGTACTGAGTCTTCAAATTCTGCTATTGCTTCTGCTGTGGCAAAAGTTGAACAAATTGGAAAGTCTTTCTAAATTGGAAAATTTTATTGATTATATAATTCAGGGTAGTGCAATCAGTATGATTGTATTACTTGGGTTATCTGTCTACTTTATAGCTACATTTTGGATATTTTTAGACAGAATGTATGTTTTGAATTCTCGTATAAAATCAGAATCCAATTCACTTAAATCACTCTATTCAGGTCAGTCAAAATCAGTGGCACATAACTCACTTATTTTTACTTATCTGTCACGTGTAGAAAAACCAAATAAAGCCATATTGGAAGCTGCTAGTTCAGATGCAATAAGAGTCTCTACTAAAGGGCTTACATGGCTTTCTATTATCGCGTCAACATCACCTTTTATTGGACTTTTTGGTACGGTGATTGGTATACTTGAAACATTTTCTAAATTAGGTGCTCAATCAAGTGCTAGTTTAGGTGTGGTTGCACCTGCTATTTCAGAAGCACTAATTGCTACAGCAGCAGGTATTGGTGTGGCTATTTTTGCGTATACTTTTCATCTCATATTAAAACGTAAGGCTTATGAACTCTCCTCATTACTCTCTTCTCAGTCCGAAATTGTACTTTCACAGGTTGACTGATGTTTTCTTGGGATGACAGTCCAGACTTAAACATTACACCGCTGGTAGATGTGATGCTTGTGCTTATGGCTATACTTATGGTGACTGCACCTACTATTACATTTCAAGAAAAAATCGCACTTCCTACTGGTTCAAAAAGTGTTAAAGTAACGAAGCCTAAAACACTTACTATACGTATGGATAAAGATAAAGTAATATATCTTAAAAACGACACATATGGTTTAGATACTTTTGCAGATGATTTTGTGAATAGTGCTATAAAATATGATAAAAACTCCGAAATATATATACGGGCAGATGAAGCATTGGCATATAAAAATGTTATGTACTTACTTAAAAGTGTAAAGTCTGCTGGTTTTGATAAAGTGTCGTTAATTACAGAATGATAATTTCGTCTTCTGAACCAAAAATCTTACGGTTATTATGGGGGAGTATTGCATTTTTAATCTACTTTCTACTTATGGGTTTATTGTTATTTTACTTTAATCACCGTGATGTAGAAAAGCCTAAAAATTTTGTAAAAAAAGATGAAAAGCGTATACAAGTGACTTCATCTGCTCCTATACAAGCAATAAAAGTTAAAACTATTGTAGAAAAACCAATAACAAAAAAACCCATAATTGAAAAACCTAAAGAAGTGGTTGAGCCAAAAACTGAAACTGTTAAAAAGAACGTTGTTGTAAAAGAAAAGGTAGTTAAAAAGAAAGCCATAAAAAAAGTAGACAAAAAGAAAGACTTAAATACGACTAAACCTAAAAAAGTTAAGATCAATAAGCCCAAAGAGAAGAAAAAGATAGAAAAAAAGTTTGAGCCAAAGAAAAAAGAAAAAATAGCAAAACCTAAAAAAGTTGTGAAGCCAATAAAGCAAGAAAAATCTAAAAAGAAAGAAGTAAAAGAATCAAAGAAAATCATAAAAACATCAGATCTCTTTACTTCTGTAAAAGTGAAAAAAAGTGATGTTGAAAAAAAAGTTAAAAAGAAGATAGAGATTCAAACTAAGCCTATAAGTGCCAGTGAAAAAATAGACAATAGCATGAAAGAACAAAAAAAGAGTGATGCTGGTGTAGAAAATGCTTACTTTGCAAATGTTCAGACCTTGCTAGAAACTTGGCCAGCACAAAGCGACTACGCTGGCGAAAAAGCAACGGTAAATTTATTTGTAAAGCCTTCAGGGTTGTTTGAATTTAAAGTAAAGTCACAATCTGAAAATGTTGATTTTAACCTAGGACTTATAGATTTTTTAATGCAACTGCAAAAAGCAGGACTCGGTGAGCATAATGCGGAAAAAATATATGAATTTAAAGTAGAGTTTATTGCTAAAGAGTGAGTATATATGGCAATACATCTCTATTTTATATGTTTGTGTGAGAATGAAGGCGAAATAGCAAGATAAAGTTACACCATAATAAAAAGACGAAAGCAATAAAAAAATTTTGACATAGAAGTACTATCTTAGATGTTTTGGCTATAATTTTCCACGAAAACTTTAAGGATTTTATGTGACATTTAATGCAGTAAAACAACTTATTTATGGGCTGTATCTTACCAATAGTTTTGGGTTTAGACTT
>JAYEFI010000087.1:8327-12140 GCA_034658615.1 Campylobacterota bacterium | reverse complement strand
CAATTTTTATATATTACAGTATAATGATATATCTAAAGTAGAGAAGGATTCCTATGGATAAGAGTTTTTTTGTTTTTATTATGATAGGTTTTGCTTTTTTTTATGTTGTGACTAATTTTGTTGGTGAGATTCAAGAAGAAGATTATCAAAATAACAAGTATAAGCAAGAGAAGAATTATGCAAAATATAATGGTGTAGACAGTGTAGGAAGAGAGACTTTAAATGTGATGGGTGCTGATGAGAAAATACAACTAAAAGCTTGGCATCAAAGTATGGTTAAAAAAGATTTTTTGGCATTATTTCCTAACTATATTCAAATGAAAAGTGAGATAAATCAAAGAGTTATAGGCGAGGCACTTAAAAAGAAAATTTTGAAGCATATAGCTAAAGTAGAGGGAGCGTTTGTTTCAGGCGAGATTAGTGTAGAACAAGCCAAGTATTCACTTGACTTGTTAGAGTAGGGTTATTAGTCCCTACAAGGGTCTGACATCATGTTGGCATTGGCATAGAGGTAGACTTCTACACGTCTGTTAAGGGCTCTATTGGTCGCACTGTTGTTTGGAGCAATGGCTTTGTCATAAGAACACCCTTTTGTCTTCGGGTATCCATTGACAGAAAGTAATGTGGCAACTGTATGTGCTCTGTTTTGAGAGAGATCATGATTGTAGGCATAACTTCCTTGATTGTCTGTAAAGCCAGCAACACCTACTGTAGTTTGTGGATAGTTTTGAAGAAGTTGGGCAACTGTATTGACCTTATATTTTGCATTGTTTTGAAGCTTCGATGAACCCGTGGCAAACATCATACGATCTCTAAACATTATTTTTACATAGTGAGGTGTTTTTGAGACGATAATATCTCTATTGGGGTCAAGTGCCGCGAGTGGATCATTATTGACCCCTGTGCCTAGTGCACGAGCAATTTCATTGGCTTGATTGTCTAGGCTATATCCTACTGCACCACCTACTGCACCACCAAGTAGACCACCAATAAGTGCTCTTCGTCCTTTGTGACTCCCTTTGGTGTTGTATCCCAATAATGCACCAGCTATTGCACCAGATGCTGCACCGGTTTTTGTACGATTATAGCTATTGTCTTGCGTCAAGCCAGGCTGATTATAACATCCTCCTAGCATAAATGCAGCTACTGCAGCGGCTAAGAGTGGTTTTATGTGTTTAGTCTTCATTTAAAAATCCTTTTTTGTTTGAGTGTGTGGGCTATTGCCATCCACCTGTGTTGTGTTGTGCTTGTGCATTGTTCTTGTCTACTTCATTGCCAATAGCACCACCTACCGCAGCACCAAGTAGACCACCAATAACAGCTCTTTTACCGCCATGGCTACCTTTGGTATTGTACCCGACAGTAGAACCAGTAATGGCACCAACTACAGCACCAGTTTGGGCACTACTGTGTGGCGAGATACCTTTTGATGAACATCCAGCGATGAAAGCACTTACCAGTAAACTAGAGAGTACAATTTTTATTTTAGTATGCATTCTATATCCTTTTTGAAATGGCTTATTTTGAATTATACCAAACAATTGTGACGAAATGTGAACAAGAAAATTTTGTGGGTCTATTTTAGTTATCTTTAAGAGGTACCTTTGATTTTTTCATGCCATTGCCAAAGTATTTTTTCAAAACCTATCTGTTGCGTTGTATAAAAATGAAGAGGCTTTAGAAGATAATCTTGCTGAACCCAACCACCGTAATCATGAGGGTACAAATAGCTTTTTGCATGTGTTTTTATATGGCTAGGAATAGGGTGTATCTCACCATTTTTTATAGCTTCTAGTGCATGGTTAATAGCTAAATATGAAGTGTTTGACTTAGGAGATGAGGCGAGATATATCACCAGTTGAGATAAAGATATTCTTGCTTCTGGATAACCAATATGTTTGACTATGTTTAAAGTAGAAGAGGCTAAGTTTAAAGCAGGGGGGTTTGCATTGCCAATATCTTCACTGGCGAGTATGGCTAAACGTCTGGCGATGAACTCCGCAGGTTCTCCTCCATCGACGAGCCTAGCAAGGTAGTAAATACTTGCATCTATGTCTGAACCACGGATACTTTTAATCATTGCAGAGGTAAGGTCATAATGACTTTCACTCTCTGAAGAGCCAGCTTGCATTGCATGAGGGCGGATTTGCTTGAGTGTTTTAAGTGTTACAGTTGACTCTATGGTGCAGGCGGACTCAAGTAAGTTTAACAGAGCTCTCACATCTCCTCCACTAGAAAAGACTAGGTACTCTTTAGCATCGTCTTCCGTGGCTAGTTGTTCAAGTTTAAGTATGTACTCTAAATGTTTAAAAAGTATCTCTTGTGAAATGCTATGAAGTTCAAACATATGTGAACGTGAACGCATAGCAGCAGTAAGGGAATAGTAGGGGTTTTCTGTTGATGCACCTATAATAAGTGCAGCATTATTTTCCATAAAAGGAAGAAGTACTTCTTGTTGATTTTTACTAAGTCTATGCACTTCATCTATAAAAATAAGAGGTTTCTCTAAGGCATGCGTGTAAGACTTAAAGATTTTACGTAAATCTTCTATTTTAAGTGTTGTAGCGTTCATCTCATAAAAAGGACGCTTCAGTACATTTGCAATGACTCTAGCTAAGGTGGTTTTACCACATCCTGGAGGTCCGTAAAAAAAAGTATGGGGTAGGGTGTTGGATTCTATCAGTTTACGGAGTACAGCATCTTGACCCAAAAGATGCTTTTGTCCTATGATATCGTCAAGTGTTTGAGGACGATATTTAAGTGCAAAGTTTACCATGAATTACTCTTTGTTTTTAAACATTTTCTTTCTATCTTTTTGTCGCTTGTTATCTGCTACTTGGTTTTCTTGATTGGCATCACTCTTGGCTTTAGCGTAGCTATTGGCACGTTTACGTTTCATAAACTTATGTACATCATCATACTCTCTACGTGAAAAGTATCGGGTTTTATTTTCTGGAAGATTATTGAGGTCAATGCCACCAAAAGAGATACGTTTTAGGTCAAGTACCTTTGCATCAAAATGTGCAAAAAAACGTCTAAGTTCTCTATTTTTACCTTCCGTAATAGTGACCCTGAGTTTTGTGAAATTTTTGCCTTCTGAACGTGTTTCAAAATGTGCAAACGGTGCAAACTCCATAGAGTAGATTTTAGATTTTTCATGTGCTCCAGCACGTGCATCATCTAAGACTAGTCCCTCTTTCATTGCTTCAATCATCTCATGTGTGATAGCTTTGTCTATTTTGAGGTTGTACGTTCTGTCAAGTCCACTCTCCATAAGGGCGGTAGCTACCTCTACATCATCGGTAAGAAGCAAAAGTCCTTCTGAGGCATAGTCTAGTCTACCTACAGGAATAAAGTGTCTAAATTTACCTGCTAGTTTATGATAGATAGTGGTTCTATCTCTATCGTCTTTTTTTGTTACCAAGACACCTTTTGGTTTATTGTAGACTATAATTGTTAGTTCATTGCTGACCTTAACGGCTTTTCCTTTGACATAGATATGGTCATCTTCCTGTACATCGTAACCAAAGTCCATCAATGGCTTTTTGTTCATCGTTACTTCGCCAGCCTCTATTAGCTTATCTGCATCACGTCGGGAGTATTTTGTATTGTGTGATATATATTTATTGAGTCTCATGTTATTTACTTTTAATTCCTGCATTGATTAAGTCGTGTATATGTAGTATACCTTCAATTTTACCTTCTTCTGTCAGTAGAGGTAAAAGCTGTATACGATCATTTTCTATGATTTCTAGTGCCTCTGAGGCAAGTAGGTTGGTGTTGTTGTAGCTTTTAGGTGTTTTAGATGCATAC
>JAYEFI010000087.1:0-8227 GCA_034658615.1 Campylobacterota bacterium | reverse complement strand
GTGCCTGTACTAGCAAAAGTCGCTGCCATTTTTGCCCCAACCAAACCAGATTTACCAACACCAGTAATAATGAGCTTTCCTTTGGTGTGTAGTATGGTCTCTATTGCATGAAGAAAGTTTTGATTTAAGGTTTGAGAAGACTTTAGAAGGGCATTGGCTTCAATCTCAAGTGTCTCTTTTGCAATTTTTAGTAAGTCCATCTATGTCTACACTTTATTGTTGGAGTGATTTATGTAGAAAGATTATAGCATAATTTCCAGTAAGAGTGTAGACAAAAAACATGGTTCTTTGTCTACAAGAGAGAGTTAAGATTTTTTGCTAGATGTAACTTCTCCCGCATCTACTCTTTTTGAAAATTCTGTTTCTACACCAGTAGCAAGTGCAGATGCTTGTGTCACCCATGCTTCTCTTCCGGCTCTTCCTGGGAAGCCTAAGGTACTGTCTGCCCATTCAATATTACGCACATTCCAAGAAGCTATTTGGTCAAAGTGATAAATACCTACATCATTAAGCATAGACTCAATTTTAACACCTATCCCTTTAATGCGTGTAAGGTTGTCTTTTTCTCCATTGCGTGGTCCAGATAGAATTTCTGGTTCATCTATAGATTGCTCGTCTTCTCCCTCATCGTCTGATGTACTGGGAGTTTCTAGAATAGCAGCAGTTGCAGGAGTTGTTGTCTCCTCTACTACAGGTGCAGTAACAGTGGCTACTTCGCTTAAAGGCTCACTATGTGTATCATGTGTTTCTTTTACCTCATGCGTACCACAGTCATCAGATGTGCAGGTGCTTTTCCCAAAAATATATCCGATGATGGCCCCAATAAGTGCTGCCAATAGTAAGCATAAAATCATTTGTGATGCAATTTCTAACATAGTTATTCTCCTTGAATATTAATTTCAACGCGACGATTTTTTGCTTTATTTTCATCGCTATTATTTTGGACTAAAGGTTTTGTTTCACCGTAGCCAACTGCAAGAAGTCTTGACGCTGCAATACTTTTTGCAATAAGACTCTTTTTTACTTCATCAACTCTTGTTTGGGAAAGTTTCTGATTGTACGCTGCACTACCATCAGAGTCTGTATGCCCTGCTATTTCAATCTTTATAGACGGGTATTGCTTGAGTATAGATGCTAGCTTACTCACTACACTGTTACCTTTGCTTGAAAGTGTCGATTTGTTTACAGTAAATTCAATATTATCAAGTGCTAGTAAGGTATTGATTTTTCTTTCCAGTTCATTTTTTCTTTTTTCTATCTTTTCTTTATCTTCTTGTTCTCTCTGGGTTTTTTGCTTTTCTGCCTCAACAGCAGCTAGTTTAGTTGCTTCTTGCGCTTCTTCTAGTACTTTTTGCTTCTTTTCATTTTCATTTTTTTCTGCTTCGAGAGCTGCAAGTCTTTCCATTTCTGCAGATTGTGCTTTTTCGAGAGTTATTTTTTTCGCTGCAGCTTCTCTTTCTTGGGCTTCTTTTTCTTTCTTTTCTGCTTCTTTGGCTTTGGCTTTTGCCTCTTCTTCAGCTTTATCTTCTGCCGCAACTTTTGCCTTCTGCTCTACTTCAACAGATGCTACTCTCGCTTGTTCTTTTTTTGCAGATTCAATTGCTTTAGTGTCTAATCTAGCATGGTTGTTAACAGAAAGGTGATGGGTTTTAATAAGTGTATCCAACTCTTCTATAGCTTCCTCTTTCATGGTAGCACCATATATTGTAAGTGCTTCGTTTTGATAGCGTATGCCACCTTTATGAAAGTGCTTAACAAATGTAGGGAGCAGTGTATCAATACTTTTCAATGCTTCTTTGTCAGTATATACATTACCTACTTTCATCTCTGTCGTGTGTGCAGATTTTGGTAATTTATTTTTAAGGGCGGTTATTTGGTTCGTGTTTTCCAAATTACCACTAGCATACATACGTCCAACTGCTTTGCTGATTGTGAGTGTCATGGGTAAAGGTAGTGCTACACTTCCGTTGTCTAGTGATGGAATGTTTGACTGCATGAGAAGTCTCTGCATTTCATGTTGTGCTTTATAGCTGTCTATGTCTCCATCAATAGTTAGTTTTCCTTCTTGATATTGAAGCATACCATTTTTGTAATGTGAAAGAAAGTGTGGAATGAGTGCATGGGTAAAGGTAAGTGCTTCATCTCCTCCTCGTATCTCACTTGTTGTCGTATTGTCTATTTGTAGTATTTTGGTATTTTTTGAAAAAATTTCTACTAAGTTTTTTTGCTGTTGGGTATCTTTAAAATGCCCGTTAAGTACAAAGCTTTTATTCTTTTCAACAATTTTGAATTCAATTGCTTCTTTTGAGGCACCATCTTTCATATTGACATTTTTGTTGGCGTTAGCGTGTGTTATATTTGTCACTTCTGTAGGTGCAGTTACGTGAATACTATCTTTTTTTGTCCATAAACAAAATAGTATGAGTAGCAATAACAAAAATAACAATGGCCATATTTTTTTCATGTTTCTTCCTTTTTTTAACGTTAAGCACACAAATATTAAGTATAACTTGTGATAAATATTATACATATATTTAAATTAATAATGCTTAGAGGTAGAAAATTGAGAAAAGCTAGTGTAGTGAAGTGGCAAAATACCTACTCCAAGCAAATTTAAAGGCTTGGAGGGAGAGAAAAGTGTAGATCAGTTAGATAATAAATATAGTAGGGATAATCAGTGGATATCTCTTTTTGGTACGAATAACATGTTTACGTATACTGTTACGAATATCATTTTCAATATCTTTATGGTTTTTGAGTGCTTCAGGTTTCATGTTAAGCAGCATCGTCTCAATCATTACTTCAATATCTTTTTGGAATTTTTTCATCTCTTTGTCTGAAACTAGTCCATGTGTGGTAATGACTGGTTTACCTACAACTTTTTGATCACTTTGAGAGATTTGTGCTACGACATTGACAATACCATCTTCAGCAAGTTTTTGTCTATCTAGTACTACATCATTTCCTATGGTCATATTGTTTTGGTTGTCTATATATGTTTTCCCAGATTTAATAGTTTTGACCTTTTTAAGATATTTTGTTGTCAATTCTATTTGATCGCCATCACTCATAAGCAAGATATTTCTCTCATCAACACCACATTCGACAGCAGTCTTTGCATGTTTTGCAATGTGATTGTACTCACCATGTACTGGTAAGAAGAACTTAGGCTGCACAAGTCTAAGAATGAGTTTTTGTTCTTCTTGTGCTGCGTGACCAGAGACATGAATGTCTCCAAATTCTTTATAGCGTACAGTACATCCTGCTTTAATAAGTTTATTCATAAGTCCAGATACCGAAGCTTCATTACCCGGTATAGCAGAAGCAGAAATGATAATGGTATCGGAAGGTTTTAGCTTGATGTGTCTATGTTCATCTGTCGCCATACGGTTCAGTGCTGCCATGGTCTCACCTTGTGAACCAGTGGTAACCACAAGCACTTCATGGTCGGCATACTTAGGCACTTCATGTACTTCTATGAAGCTTTTGTCTGGGATGTCTACAAAACCTAGTGCTCTGTTTGTCTCGATGTTACGCTCCATTGAGCGTCCTATAACACAGATTTTTCTACCATGTACTACAGCACGTTCCATCGCTTGGACGATACGGTGAACATTCGATGAGAACGTAGACATAATTACTCTTCCTTTTGCAAGGTCAAAGAGTACATCAAAAGTCTTTCCTACCACTTTTTCACTTTTGGTAAATCCAGGGTTATGTGAGTTTGTAGAATCAGAGAAAAGACATAAAACACCTTTAGCACCATAGTACGCATAACGGTGTAAGTCCATGGTGTAGTTGTCTACAGGTGTGTGGTCTACTTTAAAGTCAGCCGTATGTATGATGGTTCCTGCGGGTGTCTCAATTGCCAATGAACAAGCATCGATGATAGAGTGCGTATTGTGTAGCCATTCAATCTGCATATCACCTACTTGGTATTGTTTTCTGAGTGTTACAAAGTTAAAGTGTTTTGTGTGTTGACTTAATCCATGTTCGTTGAACTTATTCTCTATCATTGCAAGTGCAAGTGGCGTTGCGTAGATTGGAAATTGTAACTCTTTAAACAGGTAAGGCATTGCACCAATGTGGTCTTCGTGACCATGTGTAATGATACAAAAGACTTTTTTACCACTCTCTTTAAGCGTATGCAAGTAAGAAAAATCAGGTACCAATATATCTACACCATGCATGGTCTCATCAGGAAATGACATCCCTACATCGATGATAATCGCTGTGGTCTCTGTCTCCATCACCGCCATGTTCCCACCAATTTCACCAAGTCCACCTAGTGGTGTGAAACGAACTTTACCTTTAGTAGACATATCTATCTGCTTCCAAGGATTCATAGTAGCATCTTTTACACGTGCATTTTCTTCTAAAGATGCTCTCATTGTGTCATTTACAGTAGTAACATTTTTGCGTCTACCTCTGTTCTTATTGCCATTATTTTTATTATTTTTGTTTTGTCCACCATGACGGTTATTGTTCGGCTTGTCCCCTGGTTTATTGCTGTGGTTAGGTTTTCTATTTTGGTTGTTGCTATTGCTTCTGTTTCTATTTTGGTTAGGGTTAGGTTTTCGATTTCCATTGCTTGCGGGCTTATCGTGTACGTTACCGTCTACCTCTTTTGTTTGTTGAGGCTGTTGATTGCCGTTTGGCTGCCTGTTTGGGTTAGGACGGTTCGTATTTCCTGCTTGACCTTGCGGTCTGTTTGGATTCTTTTGTCTATGTGGGTTTGGTCTTCTCTCTCTTGAAGCACTAGGGCTGCTGTTTTGCGTTCCTTGTCCTTGATTTTGAGATTTTTCTGTGTTTTCCGCTTGTTTGTTTGTTTCCATCTAAATTATCCTTTAGTTCATTATATATATGATGATAAGTAGATGTCTCAGCCTCATGAGGTCGCAAGTTAGAATCTAACTCCAATTTTGAAAAAAGTGTGTTTACAATATCTTTAGAAAAAGCAGCGGAGAGGTTTTTAGAGAGTTTTTTACGCGGTTGTTGAAAAGCTATCTTCAAAAACGCTTCAAATTTCTCGTCATCTTTCGACTGGTTTTTTTCTATTAAAAGCACAGCGGAAGTTACGTTGGGTGCAGGCACAAATGCTTCAGGTTCTACCTCGAAACATAGTGTTGCTTTTCCTACAGTTTGTGCAAGTACAGAAAGAGAAGAAAACTCTTTTTGTTTGACACTCGCAGAAAACTTAACGGCAACTTCTTTTTGAACCATGACCAGTATACTCTGGCAGTGTTCATCTTTAAATGCTTTTAAGATGATATTGGTCGCAATATAATAGGGCAAATTGGCTACAAGATGATAAGGTTCATCTAGTAAGCTTTTTGACTCCCAACGCTCAAGCACATCTCCACATTTCAACTCAAAACGACCCTCGTGGATGGACGTTTCAAATTCAGATGCTAGATGCTCACATAATCTTTTATCAACCTCAAATGCTGTGACATTTCGAACTCCTAAGAGTTCCTTGGTTAAATCACCTAAGCCAGGCCCAATTTCTGCGACTTTTAAGTCATCTTTGGGCATCGCTTGGATGATTTTATGAAGATAGACATCACTCTTCAAAAAGTTTTGACCAAATTTCTTAGAAGCAAATTCGGCTAAGTTATCAATAATCATACTACAATCTACCTTTATATATTATATATTAATCCTTGTAGCGGATTATTTTTGTATAATTCTACCATAAATAATGGAGAACTAGATGGATTATTTTGCTAAACGTATAATACCTTGCTTAGATGTCAATGATGGGCGTGTGGTTAAAGGTGTAAACTTTGTAGGCTTGCGAGATGCTGGTGATCCCGTAGAAGTGGCACGACGTTACAATGAAGAGGGAGCAGATGAAATTACCTTTTTAGACATAGGGGCTAGTCATGAAGGACGTGACACTATTGTAGATGTGGTAAAAAAAGTAGCACAAGAAGTTTTTATTCCTCTTACTGTTGGAGGAGGCATACGAAAACTTACAGATATTTATAATTTATTGAATGTTGGGTGCGACAAAGTAAGTATTAACTCTGCAGCAATTAAAAGACCAATGTTTATAGAAGAAGGTGCAAAGCGTTTTGGCTCTCAATGTATTGTTGTTGCAATTGATGCAAAAAAAGTCAGTGAGAGTAGATGGAATATTTTTACCCATGGTGGTAGAAACGATACAGGAATTGATGCACTAGAATGGGCAAAAGAAGCTTACGATAGGGGAGCGGGTGAATTGTTGGTAACTTCGATGGATGCTGATGGTACAAAAGCGGGATTTGATAACCCTCTCAATAAAAAAATATCTGAACTTGTGAACATTCCCGTTATTGCAAGTGGAGGTGCAGGAAGCATGAAGCACATAGAAGAAGCTTTTACGCTTGGGAATGCAGATGCTGCACTGGCTGCGTCTATCTTTCATTTTAGAGAAATAGATATAATGGATTTAAAACAGTATCTTAAAACAAAAAATATACCGGTGAGAATATAATGATAATTTGTGCAGGTGAAAGTGAAAGTTTTGAATTTGCTCATCCTGTAGGGATTGGCATGATAGATGTTGCAATGAACCTGACAAAATTGTGTATAGAAAATCCTCCAGAGTTTATTCTCTTTGTTGGAAGTGCAGGTTCCTATGGCGAAAAGAAAATATTTGATATTATAGAATCAAACACAGCTGCAAATATTGAGAACAGTTTTTTTGGTGGTGGTTCTTATACTATTTTAGATAATGTTATTTCAACAGCCGAAGATGTTTCACGTGAAACATTTGTAAACAGTTCAAACTATATTACTACAGATGCAAAACGCTCAAAGCACTACATTGCACAAAATATACATTTGGAAAATATGGAATTTTTTTCTGTATTAAAAGTGGCAGAAAAATTTGGTATTAGAGCAGGGGGTATTTTTATAGTAACAAATTACTGTAATGAGTATGCCCATGAGGATTTTAAAAAAAACCATAAAGAAGCGATGGCAAAATTGTCAGAGTATATATTAAAGAAGTAGTATGCAAACAAAAAAAATAATTCAAGATTTAACAAAAGAAGAGTTGTCACAATCTATTACACCAGCTTTCCGGGCTAAGCAGATTTATAATTGGATATACCACAAGTATGCAACTTCTTTTGAGGAGATGAAAAATCTACCAAAAGATATGCGTGCTACATTAGATGAAGAATATACAGTCTCTCCACTGAAACAAGTAATGGTTCAAAATTCAAAAGACGGAAGCAAAAAGTATCTTTATGAGTTACATGATGGACATACTGTTGAAGCAGTACTCTTACTTATGAGAGATAAAGAGTACCACAAAGATGGCTCTGTAAAGCATCAGGAACGTTATACAGTTTGTATCTCTTCTCAGGTAGGGTGTAAGGTTGGGTGTGCCTTTTGCTTGACGGCAAAGGGTGGTTTTATGCGTAATCTTACCGCAGGTGAAATAGTCGAACAGGTGCGTCTCATAAAAAAAGACAATGACATTGCTGCCAACCGTCGTGTAAACTTAGTTTATATGGGAATGGGTGAGCCACTTGACAACTTAAAAGATGTGGTCAAGTCTGTAAAGATATTTGCAGATGTTGAGGGTATGGCAATAGCCACACACAGACAAACCATTTCAACTTCTGGACTAAGTTCAAAAATAGAAAAGCTAGGTAGAGAAGAGCTAGGGGTTAACTTAGCTATATCACTTCATGCAGTCGACGATGACTTGAGAGAGACATTGATGCCTATTAACAAAGCTTACAACATTCAATCTATTATTGACGCTGTAAAAAACTTTCCTGTAAATGACAGAAAGAGGGTAATGTTTGAGTACCTTGTCATTAAAGATGTTAATGATGACATCTCAGCCGCGAAGAAACTATTGTCACTTTTAGATGGAATTAGGTCAAAGGTTAATTTGATTTATTTTAACCCTTATGGAGGGACAGAATTTAAGCGTCCTAGTGACATGGATATGAAGAAGTTTCAAGAGTACTTGACTTCAAGAGGACTTCACTGTACCATACGTGAGTCTAAGGGTTTAGATATTTCTGCTGCTTGTGGGCAGTTGAGAGAACAAGAAATTAATAAGGAGGGTTAGTATGCCTATTTTAGATATGTTTATGTTAGGGTTTTTACTTCTAGTCGCAGTGGTTGGACTTGGTTGGTTTATTTATGAAATGCAAAAAGAAGATAAGTAAGAAGTAATGTTTCACGTGAAACATTACTTGTGTTTTCTAGTGTAACTATA
>JAYEFI010000086.1:0-3123 GCA_034658615.1 Campylobacterota bacterium | reverse complement strand
CATAAAGATAGCTTCAATAAAACCTATGACAATCAAGGCTATTTTGTAACCAATAGCAATACATTTAACGAATTTATAGGTGGAAAAACCATCTTCACCCAATCTTTACGTTTCGACAAACACTCTAAGTTTGATAATGAGATTACTGGTAAACTAGGCTTAAAACATACACATGCCCATATTGAGGGTTTAACGACATCATTAAATTATGGTACAGCATACAATGCACCTACACTTTATCAACTCTATGCACCAGCTACTACCTTTGGTACTATTGGTAACGAAAACCTCACACCTGAGACTACCAAATCATTTGATGTTTCTATCAACTACAAGAATCTTACACTGACTTATTTTAACAATAAGATAGAAGACATAATAGACTATACGAATGGATACAATAACATTGAAGGTACATCAACCATAAAAGGGTTTGAAGTATCTTATAGTACTCAAATAGGTGACGATTTACATGTAGGTCTTAATTATACAAAACTGGATGCCAAAGATAAGGATGGAAAAACACTACAAAGAAAACCTGAACAAAGTGCCAATATAACACTTGACTACTACGGCATAGACAGACTACACCTAGGTATAGATGCACAATATGTTGGCAAACGTGTAGAGTATACATTTATGGGTGACTTTAAAGCACAAACAGGTAAATATGTTGTAGTAAACCTTACAGCAGATTACCAAGTATCAAAAAGCTTTAAACTCTATGGTAAAGTGGTAAACCTTAGTGATGAAGAGTACCAAGTAGTTGATGGTTATGCAACATCTCCAAGAGCGTATTACCTAGGAATAAAAGGTACATTTTAGGCTATAATACCTCCATGCTTACACTCATACCAAAATACTTTGTTGTATATAAATTTTTAAATTCTCTTTTTTTAGGTTTAAGTGTGGGTGCTATATTTACACTCTACACCCCTTTAGAGCCATCTATCTACTCATTAGGTGGCATCTTTCTAGCACTTGCAATGCTTTTAGTTGCACAACTCTACCACTATATATTAAATGTACAATGGTTTTTTCGTGTTTCACTTTTTGTTGAGCTGGTCTTAGTACTTGCTATTGTCATTTTTATCTTTTATGAGTACACCTATCAAACTGCACTGCTTATGTATATTGGTTATCAAGTTACATTTGTCTTTGGTTCTTACCTTATACGTACAGAAACCCTACTCTTAAAAACCGATACCCTTCTTAGTAAAATTGATTCAGCAAAACAACTAGGCTATCTTGCAGGTATGGCTCTTTCCTATCTATTTTATAAACTTTTAACCCATCAAAACATTACACAAAATCAAGAACAAATCTATATATTGCACTATTTATTACTTGCTTTAGAAATAATCATAATCCTTTCTGTTTTAAAAAGTTTTAAAACTATACATGCTAAAGTATGAGACATCTAAACAAAGGCACACTATGAATAACGATTTTAATAAAGCAATGGATTTTAGACACGCATGTAAAGTATTTGATGAAAATAAAACTATCTCCGATGCACAAATGAGATTTATACTAGAGGTAGGACGCAAGTCGCCCTCTTCTTTTGGTATGGAGGGGTGGAAGTTTTTGGTCATTACCAATGAATCTCTCAAAGCAAAACTGCGTCCAGTTTGTTGGGATCAAGTACAGATTACTTCTTCTTCTCATTTGGTAGTCATACTTGCAGCCATAGATAACGTAAAAGTAGAAAGTGGAGAAGTGGAAAAACGGTTTGCTAGACGAGAGATGCCCCAAGAAAATCTTGATTTCTACATGGACATCTATGATAAACACCTAGAAAAAACACTAAGTACCGATGAAAACATTTACCACTGGACATCTAAACAAAGCTATATTGCTTTAGGTAATATGATGACAGCTGCAGCGTACATAGGTATAGACTCATGCCCCATAGAAGGTTTCGAGAAAGAAAAAGTAGAAAAGATACTGGAACTAGACACTAAAAAATGGCAGGTCTCCGTTGTTGTACCATTTGGGTATCGCCTCAATGAACAATCTACACAACTAAGACTACCATTTGATGAGGTAGTAGAGTTTATAGACTAACAAAAAGTGACTCGCCTTTCTTATGCTCCAATTGCCACACTATAGGCTCTTTACCTTTGTCTTGCAAATAAGTATTTATTTTAGAAAAAGGTTTAGAACCCCAAAAACCTCTATAGGCAGAAAGTGGTGAGGGGTGTGGGTCTTTGATGACTAGATGTTTTGATTCGTCTATAATCACTGCCTTCTTTTGTGCATATGCACCCCAAAGTACAAAGACTACGTTCTCACACTCTGCACTCACAAGTGCTATGACACGGTCAGTAAACTGCTCCCAACCTTTGTTTTTATGTGCATTGGCATTGCCTGCTTCTACTGTAAGTACAGCATTGAGTAGTAACACTCCTTGCTTTGCCCATGGAAGTAAATTACCCGTATGAGAGTTGTCTATATCACAGTCAGAAAGCAACTCTTTGTTGATGTTTTGTAAAGACTTAGGCAAAGGCTTCACCTCATCTTGTACCGAAAAGCACAAACCATGTGCATGCCCTACAGTAGGGTAAGGGTCCTGTCCTAGTATGAGTACTTTTACCTCGTCCAATGGCGTGGCATTCAAGGCTTGAAACCATAACTCTTTAGGTGGTAGT
Source organism: Campylobacterota bacterium (assembly GCA_034658615.1). GTDB lineage: Bacteria > Campylobacterota > Campylobacteria > Campylobacterales > Sulfurovaceae > Sulfurovum. Next base: position 472 of record JAYEFI010000086.1, on the reverse strand, counting down.
AATTTTTTACCCTCTTTTTGTTCTTGATCTAAAAATGCTTCGAGTTCTTGCATGTAGGGTTTTGAGTATTCATCTACAAGTGCTTTTTGCCATGTAGACTGTGTTAGACTTTCTTTCATTACGCCAGTACCCAAGCCGATGGATGCTGCGTAAACCCAACTTTAGGGTAATACTCCGAAGCATCAGGAGCAGAAAGAAGGATGATTTTGCACCCCTGCTTCAAGTTCCCCTGCATTTCATCTATAAGCCTCTTCCCTATCCCTATCTTTTGATACGCCACATCTACAGCCAAGTCAGACAAATAACAAGCATAATGAAAGTCCGTCACAGCCCTAGCCACCCCAACTATCTTCTCACCATCTAAAGCCAACACCAATACATCTGCATGATCCAACATACCTTGTATACGCTTCTCATCATCTATAGGTCTTCGTTCTCCTAGAGTTGAACGTTCTAGGATATTTATGAACTC
>JAYEFI010000085.1:0-3126 GCA_034658615.1 Campylobacterota bacterium | reverse complement strand
CTTTTTCTATGGCAACATTGAGGTAGTGACAGCCTTTTTGTGTTGCTTCTTCCAAAGAGTACCCTAAAGCTATGTAGGTAGCAATGCTTGAAGATAAGCTGCACCCCGTGCCATGTGTGTTAATGGTATCTATGGCTTTGTTGTTGATTGTAGTGCATTGTTTGCTTTTATGGTTATAGAGTATGTCGGTCATTTCATCACTTAACTCTAAGTGACCCCCTTTAAGTAGCACAGAAGTCTGATACAAAGCACCTAACTCTTTTGCGGCACTTTCCATATTGTCTAAATTGATACTATGTCCTAAAAGTAACTGTGCTTCAGGTATGTTAGGTGTGATAAGCGTTACTTTAGGCAAGAAAGACTTCAAGCTTTGTATGGCTTCATCGGTGATGAGTTTGTCACCTGATGTGGCAATCATAACAGGGTCAAGTACAATGTTTTTAACCTTGTAAGTCTCTAAGGTTTTAGCAACGGCTTCTATGACTTGGGAAGAGTGGAGCATGCCTATTTTGACTGCGTCAAAGTGTATGTCATCAAAGACAGCTTCCATTTGCTTAACAATATGCAGTACAGGTATAGGGTGAATATCTACAACACCTTGCGTATTTTGTGCTGTAGTAGCAGTGATAACTGAAGCCGCATACCCACCATTTGCACAGATGCTTTTAATGTCTGCTTGTATGCCTGCACATCCTCCAGAATCTGACCCTGCTATGGTGAGAACAGTGTGGTATGGGGTACTCATATGTTCCATGCCTTTTGCTTTTTAGTCATACTTTTGCTTATATGTTCAGTTTTCACTCGTATTTTTTCGTACCAGTTTTCCATAATAGATTCCATTTAAAAATTAGATTTGAGTTATCATAGCAAATGTGCTTTAAAGTTTAATCCAATATTAATTCATAATTCTATATAAGATAATAAATACACAAAAAAAAAGAGCAACTATATGATACGTAACATAGCAATCACAGGTGGTACACATGGAAACGAATTGACGGGTGTCTATTTGGTGAAAAAGAAAACCGTAGAGATTAAGGAACAATAAATGTACACAGTATATATGGAAAAAGAGTGTGCTTGCTTTAGTAAAAGTGAATACACCAATAACAATACATTTGAAAAACAACAAGATGCTTATGCCTATGTAAATGCCTTAGTAGAGCTTATGAATGAGGAGTTTTGTGGTAAACATACGTTCTACTCTCAAAGAGCAGAGGGAGATAATTTTGTGGTTAGAGTAGCCATAAATGCAACATTTGTCTCTGGTTGTAGTACGGGTGTTAGTTGTGATGTTGGCTGTGATTCTACAGACGACTGGACGCTTGAAGCAACTGGAAATGTTAAAGAATGATGATATGACAGCTAACCTACAAAACCCTTTTATCTAAAACAAAATCAACAATAACATGTATAAAAGTTTGTATGGTCTGGTTTGCATCTACAGTAAAAGTTGCGAGTGCTTTGTAGGTATTTATACGCTCAGTATACAAGCTTCTAGCTTTTTCTTCATCTTGAAGTAAAGGGCGTTTAGCATGCTCTTTGGCTGGTAGTCTCGCCAGTATATTGTCAAAGTCTGCATCTAAATAGATGATGAGTGATTTAGGTGGTATAGTGCTATAGATAGGCAGTCCACCACCTGTAGCGATGATTTGACCCTTTTTTTGAGTGAGTGTATTGATGCATGTCTGTTCAAGAGAGCGAAAATACTTTTCACCTTTGTTTTCAAACAGTTCATTGATACTAGCACCTTGCTCTTTTTCTATGACAGAATCTACATCGACAAATGATTTATGTAGGTATCTTGCTAAAATCTTACCCACAGCAGTTTTACCAGACCCCATAAAGCCAATAAGTATGATGTTGTCATATACCAAGATGCACCCTTTATTCTTTTTGAAGACTATACTGTAATACTCTTTATTCCAAATGAGTTAATGGCTATTTACGCTCATATAAACGTCAACTCACAGACCACTTGTGCATGATCGCTCTGTAGTAATGAACCATCTTTATTTTCTTGTAAATGTGCATCAAAAACACTATAGTTTGTCACATTTTGGGTTAAAGCTTGTGAAATAAAAATGTAATCTAATACATTACCTTTACCTAAAAAATAACTGGTGCTTTTTCTTTGCAGACTTTTTACTTCGGGGTGAGGATTGTGGACTATTTGGGTGTAATGATAGTGTGCATCATATAAGACAAAGTCATCCATACTTGACGCGTCATGGTACTTAGGGTTGGTCAAGGCATCAATGGTGATGGAAAATGCTTTATCGTTTAAGTCACATAGTAGTATAGTTGGTTTGTCTTTTGATTTTTCTATATCAAAAAAAAGTGAAGATGCTTCACATAATCTCTGTTTTAAAGCACTGGCGTGTTTACCATCTAATGCTTTTAAAACCAGTGCTTTTTTATGCTCCAAAGTATCGTCTGCACGAAAAATGTACTCAAACTCATTGAGCCTGTTGGACTTTAAGTGACAGACATAGACTAAAAGCTCTTCTTCATTGGGTAGCTTGACAGTTGCTTTTATATGTTTTCTGGAAAAACGAAAATGTTCTGTATTGTCTTTTGTGGCATCATGCTTTTTGACACTAGGCATATGCACTTCAACATCTTCAAGCTTAGTAATGGGATGCTTTGAGGCAATGGCAACAATGGTACTGACATATTTTTGTGGGTTATTGGTACTTAACTTTGCCACATCAACTGTTTCAAAATAATGAAAACCCAGGTCATGCACAAGGTTTTTTAAAGCATCTTGTGAAAATACCTCTTGAAATCCTATGATGTCACAATCCATTGTTTGTATTTGACTTTTTATCCATGTGGTTTTTTCAAACCATTGTCTTTGGTTGAACTTATCTTTTTTACTATACCAAGCGTAGGGAGGTTCTACAAATTGAAAAAGGTTAAAGGTTCCGACTCTTATTTTCATGATGGAAGTATAGCAAAATAGTTTCGCTAGGGTTTTAGTTGATTGCTTTATATTATTTGACACTAAGTTTGAATTATTGTATCATTATGTATATACTAAAAAGGATCTATAATGACAGTTGCTATAAAAAAATGGGGTAATTCTTTAGCATTACGTATACCTAAAGATATAGCCCAGACATT
>JAYEFI010000084.1:0-3207 GCA_034658615.1 Campylobacterota bacterium | reverse complement strand
TTTTAGTACATAATAGGGAGAAAACTGTTGAAATATTTGTAAATTTTAGTTAAAACTGAATTGTCATTTTTTTTAATTTGAAAATTGTTGAATATTTGCGTGAGGATGGAATTTTTAGAGGTTCCCTACAGTGTTACGGATAAATGGCTATCGTTTTTTCTTTTTTTCAGATGAGCATATGCCACAGCATATACATATTGAAAAAGCAGACAGTTATGTACGTATTGTGTTGGATACGCTTGAAATAACTGATAGTTACAAAATTTCAGGTAAAGAGATAAATAAACTCATAAAACTTGTAGAAAAAAATAGAGAATTATTAAAAGGAGCATGGAGTGAATATTTTAAAGAACAGTAGCACTCGTATAAAGTCACTAACTTTTGATGATAAAATACACATACATCTTAGTTCTGGTGATGTGTTAGTTTTACCTTTAGATTATACTAACATACTTAGTGGAGCAACTAAAGATGAGTTAAAAAAATATCGTCTTATAGCAGATGGTATTGGTGTACATTTTGAAGCTTTAGATGAAGACATATCGTTAGCAGGGATTATACACTATAAAATGACACATGATTTGATGGCTTCGTGAAATTATTTCTTGTTTGTATGCATTCCGTGTTCACTCTGCGTTGAAAACAACTCCTAACCAAAACTACGCTAAAATCGCGATAATAATTATATAAAGGCTTTTAACATGGCAAAAAGAACAATAAAAAAAGCAGTATTAGCATACAGTGGTGGATTAGACACAAGTATCATCCTTAAGTGGCTTCAAGATGAGTACAATTGTGAAGTGGTAACTTTCACAGCGGACCTTGGGCAAGGTGAAGAGGTAGAACCTGCACGTGTAAAAGCGTTAGATATGGGTATAAAAGAAGAAAATATCTTTATATTAGACTTGCGTGAAGAGTTTGTTAAAGACTTTGTTTTTCCTATGTTTAGAGCCAATGCTATTTACGAGGGTGAGTATTTGTTGGGGACATCTATAGCACGTCCACTCATCTCTAAAAAGCAGATAGAAATAGCACACCAAACTGGTGCTGACGCAGTGAGTCATGGAGCAACTGGTAAGGGTAATGACCAAGTACGTTTTGAGCTTGGTTACTTAGCACTTGACCCAGACATCGCAGTCATTGCTCCGTGGAGAGAGTGGGACCTAAATTCTCGTACAAAGCTTCTAGCATATGCAGAAGAGCATGGCATAGACATAGATGGGAAGGGGCAAGCCAAACCTTACTCTATGGATGCAAACTTGTTACACATCTCTTATGAGGGTGAGCATTTGGAAAACCCGTTTAATGAACCAGAAGATGAGATGTGGTTATGGTCGGTCAAACCAGAAGATGCACCTGACGAGGCTGAGTATATTGAAATCACGTATGAAAAAGGTGACCCTGTGGCTATCAACGGTGAAGAGATGAGCCCAGCGACTATACTGACTAAGCTTAACGAATATGGTAATAAACATGGCATTGGGCGTATAGATATTGTTGAAAACCGTATGGTTGGGATGAAAGCACGTGGGTGTTACGAGACACCAGGTGGGACTATTATGCTAAAAGCACATAGAGCTATAGAGTCTATCACCCTAGACCGTGAAGAGGCACACATGAAAGATGAACTCATGCCAAAGTATGCAAAACTCATCTACAACGGTTTATGGTGGTCTCCAGAGCGTCGTATGTTACAAGCAGCTATTGATGCAACACAAGATCACGTACAAGGTGAAGTGAGACTTAAACTCTACAAAGGTTCTGTCTCCGTGGTGGGTAGAAAGTCAGATGTAACACTCTACTCAGAAGAGCACTCCACATTTGAAGCAGATGATGTCTATGATCAAAAAGATGCAGAAGGGTTCATTCGTCTGAATGCACTTCGTTTTATGATTGAAGGTAAAAAGCAACCAAAACGTATTGGTACCTTAGTGAGTAGCAGAGATGAAGAAGAGGGTGAAGAGTCATGTCGCATTGAGACGGGTACATTTACTATTTGTCAACGTGTTAAACGTTTCTTTGGTTTTGGAAAAGATGAAGCACCTGCCAAAAAAGGTGAAGCGTATATAAAAAAAGATTAACTTCTACTCCAATACTTCCTCCATCTCCTTCAAGACCCTTGAAGGAGAAAAGTCTATCACTGATTCTCGCTTAAAAAAATTTGGAATAATTTCTAATAGCAGATATATAAACCCAAGTAAAGGGTAAAAAGCGTAATACTCTGCCTTGAAGTCTTTATATGTATAGCGATTGATAAACCACTCTTTGGCACTTAGAACACCTGCATCATAGAGTAAAACTTCCATAGCAAAAATAGACCCCCACAATATGTATGTCATCAGCATAACAATAACCGCACCCAAAATACCAAACAACGCAATCACCGCAGCTAAAAAAATAGCCATATACAACGCAAAAGATGAAAACCCAAGTGTTGCAAATATAGCCAAAATGGAGACTATGAAGAGTACAGCACCAAAAAGAATAAAGAGTTCCAAATATCCTTTTTGTGCTTCAAAGGTAGGACTAAAATAAGCACCTAAAAGGGTAACAACAAAAATAGCTAAAACAATAAGTGCCAATGAACGATATTCTTTCATGTTTTTCCTTCTGTACTAAAATTGTATAGATAATGAGACCACTGCACCTATGCTTTGTTTAGTCATATGCCTGTTGTCGATGTTTAAAATCAACTACAGCAATAATTAGTTTTTCATCTTCAATCAAATAGAATAATCTATAGTTACCAACTCTGCACCTATAATAGCCTTCTAGTTTACCCTTAAGTTTCTTTATATTTGTTCCATAGTGCGGATTTTTTCGTAACTGAGGATAAACAAAATTTTCTATTTTTGTATAAAGTTTTTTATCTATTGTCGTCTTTAATTTTAAAAATGTCTTAGTTTCTGCAATTTGATATTCAGACAACTGTGTAATCACCATTTTTTAGATCATCTAAACCATTCATTAGGTTTTTTACGAGTTCTTTATCATCTATAATTTCTTGCATTTCATTATTATCTACAAATTGCGAAGATGTTAAATACTGCATTGTCGCAAACTCAATAAAGTTTGATAAGTTTCTCTTTTGACCATCTGCTGCAAGTTTAATCATATTGTAAATTGAATCATCTACTCTCATTGTTACAGTTTTCACAATAACTCCTTTGAATATTTATATTTACTATTATATTCAATTTTATTCAT
>JAYEFI010000083.1:0-3227 GCA_034658615.1 Campylobacterota bacterium | reverse complement strand
TATTGTAATGTATAAGGTCTGCCCTTGAAAAGTTTCCAGCTATACCCTTAAACCCACTTTGATCACTAGCTCCTACAATAAAAGAGATGATGTTGCACATAACACCCGTGACACCCTCTTCTTTTGGGTTTTTCATAGAGACATGAATTTTTCCTCTTTGAGGTAAAGTGTCAGGATATAAACTTTGCAGACCAAGAAGTGTCATAAGGTAGGCCCCTGCGACAGTAGGACAAGAATGACCAGCGTACTTCACGCAGTCAAGGTAGGTAAATGATACATGACCTTCTTCAAATGCCCCTAAAAAATCACTGAGTGCATCCTGCATGGGAATGGTTTGTACTTTATCGTAAAAATATGGGTATTGCATGGTTTTCCTATTTTGTTATTTGTGTAAAATTATAATGCATTTATGGACAACTGAAATTGACATAGGTCAAGATAACCTCACATTAAGTAAACAGCAGTAAAATACTCTCAATTAAAAGTTAAGGACTTCATATGATACCAGGTATACCACAACCAGCATTTTACATTTTTAAATGTCAACAATCAGCACCTCCAGGGATGCCAAAACCTTCTTGTGTCAAGGCAGATGACCCAGAGTCGCAACAGCTTTTTCAACATTTATCGCAGTCGCTTATGCAAAAAGGGATTATAGGCACAGTAACGCCTATACAGACAGGTTGTCTTAACCGTTGTGCCAATGGGCCGGTAATGTTGGTAGAACCTGGTCATGTCATGTATGTTGGACTTACCAAAGAGAAGATAGATAGAATTATAGATGAACATATTTTAGGTGGAAACGTTGTTGATGAGTACGTGATACCAGACCTTATGTGGGGCGATCCTATAGACCCTGCGTCTATTGCTACAAAGTAAACTATTTTACAGCACATCAAGTAAGTTCAGTATTGAGCCTTTCAGTATTGAGGTTGCTTCCACAATCCTCCCACATTTTTTAGTATAATAGAGAGTTAGGTGGGATTTCGCTATAATCCCCAAAACTGAAATATTATATGTAAGGAAACAAATTTAATGAACATTACAATGTTATATTCTAAGCTCCATAGAGCGACTGTTACAGATGCCAATTTAAATTATGTTGGTTCTATTACCATAGACATAGATTTGATTAAAGCTGCAAACATGAGGGTAGGTCAAAAAATAGATATCGTGAATGTCAATAATGGTGAACGTTTTTCAACCTATATTATTCCTGGTGAGTCTGGGAAAAAAGAGATGTGTCTCAACGGTGCAGCTGCAAGAAAAGTCCATAAGGGCGATAAAATTATTGTCATTGCGTATGCTAGTATGACAGAAGAAGAAGCAGACACATACAAGCCTAAAGTGGTTATTTTAAATGATGACAACAGCATTGCTCAAGAATTTTCAGGTCTGGAGTAAGCACTATGTTTGAAGGTCTAGATATGGGTAAAATGTCTGAGATGATGTCTCAGATGCAAGAGAAAGCCAAAGAGATGCAAGAGCAGTCAAAAAACGTACAGTTTACTGCCAAAGCAGGAGGTGGACTTGTAGAGTTAACCATGAATGGTGCAGGGGAAGTTGTAGACTTGAACATCGATGAGTCAATGCTTACAGATAAGGCATATTTACAAATCTTACTTATTTCTGCAATAAACGATGCTAACAAAATGGCAGAAGAGAATAAAAAGTCCCAAGCCATGGGTATGATGGGTGGCATGAACCCATTTCAGGGTAATTAGTTATGAGAGTGAGAGTGGCGTGTGATGCTTACTTGCTGGAGTCAACAAGATAATTAAATTCTTTAGAGTTTTTATATTTCATAATGATATGTGCAGTATGTGAATGTTTTCCTTCTGCTTTAACTACTTTTTTTAGTAACTTTGATACTTTCATTTTTCTTCCTTTCTCTTTATATTTCTCTTCTTTTAGAGATAAGCACATTGTAAATAATAAGGGTTACAAAATAGTAACAATCCTTTGTAACCATTTTGTAATCGATTTTTTTTATACTTCCAGCATCAAAACAAAATAAGGACGTACACAAATGAAAAAAATTGCACTATCAATGGTTGCTATAGCAACAGTATCAATGGCAGGTGGAGAGATTGCTCCAATGGAACCAGTAGTAGAAGTTGCAAACACAACTCCCTCAGTTGACAATAGCTTTTTAGACAGATTTCATTTCAAAGGTGATTTAAGACTAAGATATGAAAGTATAGAAAGAGACGATAAAGACAACAAATATAGAAACAGATATCGTTTAAGACTAGGTTCAAAGATAGATATAACAGATAGTCTTCAGTTTCAAGCGGGTGTAAGGTCTGGTTTTGCTAACCCAACTTCAGGAAACCAAACATTTAATGATGATGAGCCTTTGAGTGACTACTTTGTGGACTCTCTTAAATTCAATATTTTAAGTTTGAATTATAAATCTGGTAACTCTACTTACAAAGTAGGTAGACAGCCATATATGATGTATAGACCTATTAAATCACAACTTGTTTGGGATAACGATGTTTCAATGAATGGGGTAAACTACCAGTACAAAGATGACTCTAGCATCATTACTTTGGGTGTGAACCAACCTACTTTAGAAGAAGCATCTGTTGCAAAAGATGATGTAAACCTTTTTGTAGCACAATATGTACATAAAACAAAACTAGACTCTGGAAAAGTAAATGTAGGTGCAGGTGTTTATTATTATGATGGACTCAAAGGCAATACAACGCTTTTTGGTAAAAATAAAGGGAACACTTTAGATGACAATAAACTGTATGCAAATGATTATCATCTTGTAGAAGGATTTGCTGAACTACAATTAAAAGATGTATTTGGTAAACCACTTAAAGTTGCAGCTGGCGTTGTCTATAACTTTGGTGCAGATGAAAATAACTTTGGGTATGACTTAGGTATTCAACTAGGTAAAGCTAAAAATGTGGGTGACTGGCAAGTAAAATACTCTTACACAGAGCTTGAAGAAGATGCATCATTTGGTGCATACTCTGACTCAGACAACTTCGGTGGTGGTACAGCTGCGAGTGGTCACGCAATTAGAGCAAAATACAAAGCAGGAAAGAACCTTTACCTTGCGGGTAATTTTTTCTTCAATGAAATTTACGCAAGCAACACTAAAACAGGTGAAGTGGCAGACTACGAGCGTGTTCAGCTAGATATGATTTATAAATTTTAATCTAACACCTCTTTTACACAATACACCTTGAATACTAGTTCAAGGTGTAGTT
>JAYEFI010000082.1:0-3295 GCA_034658615.1 Campylobacterota bacterium | reverse complement strand
GCTACCATTTTTTCATGAAAACATTACAGATAACAAAACCAGATATTTTTAACAATTTTGACAAGGGTGCATACAGTAGAGGTTTTGAGTATTATAGGGATGGTCGAGTTGTTGACTATGAGATTTTTGCTAGTAAAACTGAAGGGTTTTTGGTACGTTCAAAAGTAGATGGATCAAGGGTATATACGCAAAATATTACTTTTTCACATTTAGACAATATGCATATAGAGGCAGAGTGTTCTTGCCCCGTGGGCTATGATTGTAAGCATGCCGTAGCTGTGTTGTTTCAGATGATGAAAAATCAAAACCAAAGCCAAGTACATATACGCAGAAAAAGTGATGCAAAACTTTGGCTTGATACATTTTTGAATATACAAAAGAGTAAGCAGGCTGTTGTCGTCCCAAATGGGGAACATTTCTTAATCTTTAGAATTTTTGAATATACCCATACAGATTTTGAGTTTTATAAAGCGAAAATACTTAAAAATGGAAATTTGTCAAAAGGTACCAAACTTGCTAAAGATAATATGTTTTATTATGTTCAGTATGATTGGAAATATGAATTTTTGACAGACAAAGATAGAGAACTTATAAACTCTCTAGCTAATACAGAAAATCAACGAAATAACTATCAATTTGAAGACGAATATGGTTTTTTAATGTTAAAGAAACTTTGTGAAACAAAAAGATGTTTCTTTAGCAAAAATAATAAACCTCTTTCATTTGTAGAACTGCCCAAAACATTAAATTTTGAGTGGGTAGAGTCAGATGAAACATCAAGTCTTGAACATAATTTAAATGAAAATGAATTTTTAATACATCAAACCATACCTCCATTGTGTATAGACACTCAAAATAATACAATGTATCAAGTAAACACAGAATACTCAATAGAAGAGTTAGAGTGTATGTTGAAAGCACCAACGTTTTCTAAAGATGAAGTAGAAAAAGTGATAGAAGAAGTCGTTGCTAAAACGCCTGATGTAGCTTTTCCTTTACCAAAAAGCTTTGAGGTGGAAGAGTTGTCAGTATCTCCTACGCCACATCTTTATCTTTATGCACAAAAAAACAATAACCATAACATGCATGTGATGGAATTACATTTTTTATATCAAGATTATGAAATAACAGCATATCCATTTAATAAAAATGAGATGTTATTTTATGACAATAAGCGTATTAATATTATTCGTGATAGCTTGGAAGAACAAAAGTACATTGAAAGTATAGAGTCTATTGGGTTTGTATATGAGATGCAAGCAAAAGGGTATTTGAGTTTTGCAAATCCCACTATGCAAGCGGCCATAGAAAGGTGGAGAGTATTTGTAGATGAGAAGATACCTGTGCTTCGTCAAGAAGGATGGAGTATTGACATTGACCCCAACTTTACTTTTAACTTTGAATATGTAGAAGAAATCAGTGTAGAAAGCATGGAAAGTTCAGAAAATAGCAGTTGGTTTGAACTCTCTTACTCTGTAGATATTTCTGGTCGTTCTGTAGCACTTTTACCTATTGTTGTGTCATTATTGGATGAGTTTGATAGTATTGAGTCATTGCCTGAAAAACTTAATCTGTCACTAGGCGATGGAAAGTTTTTGCATGTGGACGCCGAAGAGATAAAACCCATTATGCAGACCATATATGAACTGTATGACAAGATAGAAGACGATAAATTAGTCGTGAAGCCTTATGATGCACATCTGTTGGATTTTGATGCACAGAGTTATGTAACTTGGAAAGGGAGTGGCGAGCTCCAAGCACTTTCTAAGAAATTAAAGAATTTTCAAGGCATAGAGGAGATTGAACCCTCTTTACGGCTCAATGCTACATTGAGAGACTATCAGAAGTTTGGACTAAATTGGCTAAACTTTTTGCATAGTTTTGGTTTTGGAGGGATACTTGCAGACGATATGGGACTAGGTAAAACAGTGCAAACATTGGCATTTTTACAACTTCTTAAAGAGCAAGGAAAGATTACAAAACCTACATTGGTTGTCATGCCCACGTCACTTATCGGTAATTGGAAAAGTGAAATTGAAAAATTTACAGAAAATTTAACGTATCTAGTATTGTATGGTGCAGAAAGAGCCGAAAAATTTGAAGATATAAATAAACACGATATTGTTCTCACAACATACAGTTTGGTACAACGAGATAAAGAGAAATATGACAAAGAAAATTTTTCATATATTGTTTTAGATGAAGCCCAAAAAATTAAAAATCCTAAAACGAAGTTGGCACAAGCCATTAAAGGGTTAAATGCTACACATAAACTAGCATTGAGTGGTACACCTATAGAGAATCATCTGGGAGAACTTTGGTCTATTTTTGATTTTTTAATGCCAGGGTTTTTGGAGAGCCTCAGTTTTTTTAAATCTTTTTATCAAAATCCTATAGAAGAAGAAAGAAGTATAAGTAAGCGTAACGCACTCAATAAAAAAATAGCTCCTTTTATTTTAAGACGTACTAAAAATGAAGTCGTAGAAGAGTTGCCACCCAAAACTGAGATTATTAAAAAAGCTATCTTTGGTAAAAAACAGGAAAAGTTGTATGAAAATATCCGTGTGACTATGGAGGAGAAGGTACGTGAATCCATTAAAGGAAAGGGGCTTTCACGAAGCCATATTACAATACTTGATGCATTATTAAAATTACGTCAAGTTTGCTGTCATCCTTCACTCTTGAAGCTAGAGAGTGCAAAAAAAGTGAATGAATCAACAAAGTTAGATATGTTTTTAGAACTGGTAGATGAACTACATGCAGAAGGTAAAAAAGTACTTGTTTTCTCACAATTTACAAGCATGTTAAGTATTTTAGAAGATGAGATAAAAAAACGTAAAATACCATACACTAAGCTTACAGGAAGTACACGAAAAAGAGATGAGGCTATTGATAAATTTACTAAAGGCAATGCTGATATATTTTTGATTAGCTTAAAGGCTGGGGGTGTTGGACTCAACTTGGTAGAGGCAGATACAGTCATACACTATGACCCATGGTGGAACCCTGCGGTAGAAAATCAAGCTACAGATAGGGCATATCGTATAGGACAAGATAAGGCAGTATTTGTCTATAAGCTTGTCGTAGAAAATTCTATAGAAGAACAAATTCTTCAGCTTCAAGAAAAGAAAAAGAATTTGCAAAATGATATTTATGAAAATAAAGAAGATAAAGAAGAGCGATTTTCTGGAGATGAATTGGTGGCGTTGTTAAAGATGTAAGATGGTGAGCATTAACTCAACATCCCTCTCACTTCATCTTCGTCTATGAGGTCTTTGTCATACTTCACAACTGC
>JAYEFI010000081.1:0-13094 GCA_034658615.1 Campylobacterota bacterium | reverse complement strand
AGCAGCTGTGTTTGCACCATGTACTATGTATATGTATATTCAAAAAGGAACAAATAAACTTGTTATGGGTATGCCAAGACTCCAAAACTGGGTAAGTTTATTTAACATTACTGACAAAAAAAGACTCGAATTTAATCAAAAACTTGACAAAGAAATTGCTGAAATTATTGTAAGCTTAGGAGCAAAAGAGGTAGATGCAACACCATTTTCTCCAATAAAGTTTTAGCTGAATCTAGTTGAGAATCATTCCATATCCTCTGAGTCGATTCAATATCACTCTTTAATAATAATCTATCGTGAGTCATATCTAGCAAATACATTAGAATATGATTCACAACCCATATCTTTGGGCTGAGGTTATTGATTTCAATCAATTCTTACCTACTATCTGCTATATTGAAATAATTATTTAAAAGGTTAATTATTATGTCAGAAGAACCAAAGCATATACCTCAGTTTACACACCTTCATCTCCATACTGAGTATTCATTACTTGATGGTGCAAATAAGATAAAAGACCTTGCCAAAAAGATAAAAGAGCAGGGTATGACATCTGTAGCGATGACAGATCATGGCAATATGTTTGGAACGATTGACTTTTATAATACGATGAAAAAAGAGGGTATTAAACCTATCATAGGTATGGAAGTATATGTACATAATCAAGAGGAGCTTGGTGACAAGTCTGTACGTCAGCGTTTTCACCTTTGTTTGTATGCTAAAAATGATGTGGGGTACAAAAACCTTATGTATCTCTCTTCTCAAGCGTATATCAAAGGGTTTTATTACTATCCACGTATTAACTGGGAGTTACTTAAAGACCATGCAGAAGGTTTAGTGTGTTCAAGTGCTTGTTTGCAAGGTGAGATAAATTGGAACCTAAACTTAAGTGAACGTAACCTAAAGTTTGGAGCAGAAGGGTATGAAAAAGCCAAAGAGATTGCACTGCGGTATAAAGGTTTGTTTGGTGATGATTTTTACCTAGAACTCATGCGTCATGGTATAGGGCATCAATTTGATATAGATAAGCAGATTTTACAGCTTTCTAAAGAGACGGGTATCAAAATTGTTGCTACCAATGACACCCATTATACAGAACAGAAAGATGCAGATGCACATGAAGCATTTATGTGTATCGCGATGAACAAACTTTATGATGACCCCAATCGTTTACGTCACTCTGTACATGAATTTTATGTAAAGTCACCAGAGCAGATGGCTATGCTTTTTGCAGATATACCTGAAGCCTTAGAAGCCACACAAGAGATTGCCGATAAATGTAACCTAGAGATAAAGCTAGGTGACCCCACACCACCTAACTTTAAATTTGCTAGAGAAAAAGCCAGTGAGATTGGTTTGGAATTACCTGAACCAGACATAGAGTACTCACTGCCAAATGATATAGCACTTTTTGTAGAAGAGTCCAAACGAGGACTAGAAGAGCGTTTGAAAATAGTACCTGAGGAAAAACATCAAGAGTACAGAGAGAGATTACAAGTGGAGATGGACATCATCAATAACATGAAGTTCCCTGGGTATATGCTTATTGTTTGGGAGTTTGTGGATGCGGCTAAAAAGATGGACATTCCTGTAGGGCCTGGGCGTGGGTCTGCAGCAGGTTCGCTTGTGGCATTTTCATTACGTATTACCGATATTGACCCTATGCCTTATGGATTGCTTTTTGAGAGGTTTTTGAACCCTGAACGTGTGAGTATGCCAGATATAGATATGGACTTTTGTCAAGCACGCCGTCAAGAGATACTTGATTATGTTGTAGAAAAATATGGACGTGTGAACGTGGCACAAATTATTACTTTTGGTAAACTCCTCGCTAAAGGGGTGATACGTGATGTGGCTCGTGTATTAGATATGCCTTATTCCAGAGCAGATGCCATGGCAAAGCTTATACCTGATGAATTAGGTATTGACCTTAAAGGCTCTTTTGAAAAAGAACCTAAAATTGCAGAGCTACTTTCCTCTGACCCACAAGCTAAACGTACTTGGGAGTATGCTCTAGCACTAGAAGGACTTAATCGTAATGCTGGAACTCACGCTGCGGGTGTAGTGATAAGTAATGAACCACTATGGAAAAAAACACCATTGTTCAAACCAACAGGGCTAGACACTTTGGCTACGCAGTACTCTGGTAAGTATGTAGAAGATGTAGACCTTATAAAGTTTGACTTCCTTGGACTTAAAACTCTAACCGTTGTAGAAGAGGCGTTGAAACTAGTAGAAAAACGTCATGGAAAGCGTATTAACTTTGTTGAAGAAGATATCAATGACAAAGAGGTTTACGACTATATAGGAACTGGTGAGACACTTGGATTATTTCAGATAGAATCTGCAGGTATGCAAGACCTTGCGAAGAAGTTGAAGCCAGATGGTTTTGAAGATGTCATTGCGATGCTTGCACTGTACAGACCTGGACCAATGGAGTCAGGGATGCTAGATGACTTTGTAGAGCGTAAGCACGGACGTGCAGAGATTACCTATATGTTTCCAGAACTCGAAGAGATACTTAAGCCTACTTATGGGGTTATTGTCTATCAAGAACAAGTGATGCAAATAGTGCAAACCATTGGTGGGTTTAGCCTTGGTGGAGCTGATCTTGTGCGTAGGGGTATGGGGAAGAAAGACCAAGAGCTACTTGATAAGCTTAAAATGGAGTTTGTTGAAGGTGCTGTAAAAAATGGGTATCATGAGCAAAAGTCAGCAGAACTTTTTGACCTTATCTTGAAGTTTGCAGGGTATGGGTTTAACAAATCTCACTCTGCAGCGTATGCTATGATAACTTTTTACACATCATACCTAAAACACTACTACCCTACAGAGTTTATGGCTGCCATTATGACCCTTGAAAAAAATAACACAGATAAAGTTGTAAAATATGTCGATGAAGTGAAGCGTATGGGCATGAAGCTCTTGCCCCCAGATATAAACAAATCTGGACTTGTGTTTGAAGCGAGAAACATAGAGGGTGAAGAGGTTGTTATGTTTGGTATGGGTGCGGTGAAAGGTGCAGGAGACATCGCTATAAACACCATGCTAGAGGCTAGAAAAGAAGATGAGTTTAAAGATTTCTCTGACTTTGTCTCACGTATTGATTCTTCTAAGGTCAACAAAAAAGTTATTGAGTCACTTATAAAGGCAGGGGCATTTGACAGTTTTGGTTATAGTAGAAAAGCAATGCTTTCACAGATTGAAGAGATTATTGAAGCTGCTAAGAAATCAGGAGATGCAAAGAAACAGGCATTAAATTCTCTATGGGGAGATGATGTTGAAATGACGCAAATTAGACTAGAACTCTCTGACATGGAAGAGTTTGAACCTATGGAAATTCTTGACCTTGAAAAAGAGTCTCTAGGTTTTTATGTTTCAGGACACCCTTTAGACAAGTACCGCGAACAACTGGAAAATATTAATTATACACTAAGCTCTGAACTAGATGATATTGCTGATGGCTCACAAGCTATGTTTATAGGTAAGATAGAAAGTATCACAGAGAAAATATCGAAGAAAGGAAATAAATTTGGTATAGCCAACATCATGGATCTACATGGAAACATAGAGTTGATGCTCTTTGAAAATCGTCTTAAAGAACTAGAAGATGATTTTGACTTGACAAAACCCATAGCATTTAAAGTTAAAATTACCAAAGACGGTGATTTTATACGTATGAATATACTAAAAATTACAAGCATTAAAGATGCAAAAAAAACGAAAGTTAAAGTGGAAAAAGAGGTTAAGCATGTCCCCGAAGTAGAGCTTCCCTCCCTTATACTTAAAGTCAACCTTATGCCAGATGCAAAAACTGTTGAAGAACTCATGTGTTTGGTAGAACGACACCCAGGTAAACGTCCTCTAGAGTTACACATAAAATCTAAGCTTGCCGATGTTATTATTGAGAGTAAAATGAAAGTGAGTGAACATATAGTTGAAGAAGCTAAGGAAATAGGTGTATTCCTCGAAGAAGAGTTAGTCGTACAAAATTAGTCATTAAGTGTGTAAAATAGTTCTATTAAGAAGTCAAATATAATTATAGGTAGAGAATATAAGATAATTTATATTCTCTTATATAGTCTTAGGATAAAATTTTAAATATATTTTTACACTGAAGGATAATACGATGATTATACATAAAGCACTTGTGTCATTACTACTTACAACAGGGGTTATTTTTGCTGATGTTCAGTCCAATATGGCAAAAGTTATTTTAACCGCAGAATTTCAAGCTTCACCAGGTAATCAAGAAGAGCAAATAGATGGACTTATTAAAAAACTAGATACAATAGGTTACTCAACGGTCGCAGAAAATAAAAATTTACAAGTACATTATTACAATAAATTTTCTGAGAAAAATGTTGAAATGCTTTCATTTTTTTCTATATTAAATAAAGAAAAATTAAGACCTCTTCTGTTAAGTAATCCTGATTTTGGGGCCTATGCACCATTTAACCTTTTAACCTATAAGACATTAGATAAGATGCAAGATGATAACACATGGTACGGGCATTTATCGGTCAATACAATGCTAGATATTATTGGTGAAAAAGATGAAACAAATCGAGCATTATTTACAGATATGGTGAGCTCACTAGATACTTTAGTCAGCAAAACGATGAAGCCAGAATCAAGTAAAAAGTTTGAACATACAAAGCCTTTACCAAAACATGGACTGACTAAATTTGTAAAAAAGTTTGAAGAACCTGAAGATATTGAAGAGTATGTTGAAGAATTTATCATGGATCATGATGGACGTTTTGCAAAACATCATTTTATTATTGCAGGTTTTATAGACTTGAAATTTGAGTATGCAGATATGGATTTAGAATTTGACAAATATGATGCATATTGGGTGTCACTTTTATGTCATTTTGAATTTTCAAACTCTATTTTCAATAGAGGTATACCTGAAGCTGGTATGTTCGCACCTTGTGCCGTTTACTTTTATATACCAAAAGGTTCAAATGAATTGCATGTTGGGTACGCAAGTGTAGATAATTGGGTCAATGCATTAAATTTTAAATCACAACAAACAATAGACTATATGCGTTCTTTAGATACAGAAGTGGTAGCAGTGTTTAAAGAGATGGGCTTCACAAAAGTAGAAGAGTCTAAGTCAAAAAAAGAAGTTGTAAAGCACAGCAAATCTACAGAAGTTGATAGATTAAAACAAGAACTGTTAAAAGTTAAATCTGAGTTAGAAGCGCTTAGAAAAGAAAAAAATAGTATCAAATAATCTCATCATAAATACATTACACAAAGCTTACTCTTTAAGGTTTGTGTAATATAGAAACACACAAAATGTATAACCTCCAATATTTTTAGTTTTTAACCAAATGACTAGTATAAAAGTGCTACAATTTTGATACTAAAATTTAAGGAACATACATGTCAAAATTACCACAGATCATATGGTCAAAAATTGATGAGGCACCAGCATTAGCAACGTATTCATTATTACCAATTGTAAACGCATTTACACAAGCAGCAGGCGTTTCAGTTATTGAAAGTGACATCTCTCTTGCAGGTAGAGTACTTGCTTCAATGGGTCTTGCAGAAGATGAACTTTCTAAGCTAGGAGAAGTAGTTCTTCAAGAAGATGGAAACATTATTAAACTTCCAAACATTTCAGCTTCAGTTGGTCAACTTAAAGATTGTATTGCAGAGCTTCAAGGTCAAGGTTACGATATTCCTAATTACCCTGAGAACCCTAAAAATTCAGACGAAGAAGCTATTCAAGCTAAATATGCTGTATGTCTAGGAAGTGCTGTGAACCCAGTACTTAGAGAAGGTAACTCAGATAGACGTGCTGCAAAAGCTGTTAAAAGATTTGCACAGAAAAACCCACATAGACTAAAAGCATTCCCAGAGAATCCAAAGTCTTACGTTGCTCACATGGAAGGTAAGGGAGATTTCTTCGCAAACGAAAAGTCTATGACTTGTGACAAAGACCAAAAAGTAACAATTGCTCTTAATGGTAACACATTAACAACGATTGATGCTATCGCTGGAGAAATTCTTGATGGTACATTTATGTCAATTGCAGCACTGAACACTTTCTATGCAAAAACAATTGAAGATGCAAAAGCAAACGATGTTTTATGGTCACTACACCTTAAAGCTACGATGATGAAAATCTCTGACCCTATTATGTTTGGTCATGGTTTCAAAGCATTCTTCAAAGATGTATTTGCTAAACATGCAGATACACTAGCACAACTTAATGTGAACCCTAACAATGGTATGTCAGACCTAGAGAAGAGAATCTCTGGTCACGCTAAAGAAGCTGAAATCAAAGCAGACTTCCTAGCAGCTCTTGAATCTGACTCGCCTAAACTTGCAATGGTTGATTCTGACAAAGGAACAACAAACTTTAATGCATCTAACGATGTAATTATCGATGCTTCTATGCCAGTTGTTGTACGTGAAGGTGGTAAACAATGGGATAGAACAGGTGCAGCAGTTGAATGTGTAGCCGTAGTTCCAGATTCTACTTACGGTATGTTCCATGCTGAGATGGTTGCTGATTGTGTGAAAAATGGTCAATACGACGTAACAACAATGGGAACAATGCAAAACATTGGTCTTATGGCACAAAAAGCAGAAGAGTATGGTTCTCACCCAACTACATTTGAACTAGCAGAAGCCGGAACTGTTACAGTAACTGCTGAAGATGGTACAGTGCTTATGAGTCATGAGTGTGAAGCTGGTGATATCTGGAGAATGTCAAGAACTAAAGATATTCCAATAAAAGACTGGGTTAGACTTACTGTTGAGAGAACAAGAATTGAAGGTATCCCAGCTATATTCTGGTTAGACGAAAACAGAGCACACGACGCTGAAGTTAAGAAAAAGGTAGATGTTTACCTTAAAGACCATGACACATCTGGACTTGACATTCAATTTATGAAAGTAACTGATGCTACTAGATTTACAAATGCTAGAGTGAGAAAAGGTGAAAATACTATCGCTGTTACAGGTAACGTTCTTAGAGATCACCTTACAGACATGTACCCAATTTTAGAGCTTGGAACATCTGCTAAAATGCTTTCTATTGTACCTTTACTTGCAGGCGGTGGTCTTTACGAAACTGGTGCTGGTGGTTCTGCTCCTAAGCACGTTGACCAATTCTTAGCTGAGGGTCACTTAAGATGGGATTCACTTGGTGAAATTCTTGCACTTGCTGAATCATTAAGATTTATTGGTAACAAGCATGATGATGCTGATCTTAAAGCACTTACTGATGCACTAGACGTTGCTAACAACGGTTACCTTGACAACTCAAAAGAGCCAGGTAGAAAAGTTGGTCAACCAGACAACAAAGCATCCCACTTCTTCGTAGCTCAGTACTGGGCAGAAGCATTGGCTAAAGGTTCAAGTGCAACACTTGCTGCTAAGTTTGCTCCTGTAGCTGCTGCACTTAAAGACAACGAAGCTAAGATTATGGAAGAGTTGCTTGCTGTTGAAGGTAAAGCACAAGATGTTGGTGGTTACTTCCATCCAAACGACGAGTTAGCTGCTAAGGCAATGAGACCTTCTGCTACACTTAATGCAATTATTGACGCTATATAATCTTACTATATACGTATCACTTTGTGGTGGGCAGGAATGCCCACCCTACAAAAAATAAACATTCACACTCACATAGGGTTGATGTAAGCCTCATTTGTCGCAAAGCATAATTGATAATAGACATTATGAGTTATGTTTTGCTTTCGAGGTCCCCTATAGTTCTCACTTTAAGGAAAATTATGAAAAAAGGTAAAAAAGTAACAATTATTGGTGCTGGAAATGTTGGTGCTACAGTAGCATATTCACTAGCTATGAAGGGCATTTGTCACGAGGTGGTACTTCGTGATAGGAATACAGAGATAGCTAAAGGCAAAGCTTTAGACATGTCACAAGCAGCCAATGCAGCACGTATGCATACACTAGTCTCTGTTGCAGAAGATGCATCAGGCATTGCAGGTTCAGATGTTGTAGTCATAACAGCAGGTTCTCCAAGATTACCTGGTATGAGTAGAGATGACTTACTCATGATTAATGCCAAAATTACTAAAGAGGTAGTATCGGATGTAAAAGAACATGCTCCCGATGCCATTATTATTATGGTGTCAAACCCTCTAGATGTGATGACGTATGTTGCACTGAAAGAATCAGGATTCCCAAAAGAGAGAGTCATCGGTATGGCAGGTATCTTAGATTCTGCACGTATGGCACACTTTATTCATGAAAAAATTGGTTATGGTGCAGGGCAAATAAGAGCTTCTGTGATGGGTGGTCATGGCGATGACATGGTACCACTTCCTAAGTTTTCTACTGTGGCAGGTGTTCCTCTTACAGATGTATTGGATGAAGAAGAGATACTAGAGATAGTAGAAAGAACCAAAGGCGGTGGTGCTGAGATTGTAGGTTACCTTAAAACAGGTTCAGCATATTATGCTCCTGCCAAGTCGACGACTATCATGGTAGAAGCTATTTTGAATGATACTAAGCAAATTCACCCATGTGCAGTTTTTCTTGATGGACATTATGGACATTCAGATGTTGTTTCTGGTGTACCTGTGGCATTGGGTGCTAATGGCGTAGAAAAACTTTTTGAAATGACGCTTAGTGATAATCAAAAAAGAAAATTTGCAAAGAGTGTTGAGTCTGTAAAAGGCATGATTGATGTTTTAAAAGAAAAAAAGTTTTTTGACTAAGGAGAGTAAATGGCGTTTAGAATAGAAAAAGATACTATGGGAGAGATGAAAGTCCCTGCCGATAAATATTGGGCAGCACAAACGCAAAGATCTGTACATAATTTTGCTATTGGTAATGAAAAGATGCCTTTGGAAGTTGTGTATGGATTTGCCAATCTTAAAAAAGCGTGTGCTTTAGTAAATAATGACCTTGGTCGCATGGATGATGATAAAGCATCAGCGATATCAAAAGCATGTGAGACAATACTCTCAGGAGAATTAGATGATAACTTTCCTTTAGTGGTATGGCAAACAGGTTCAGGCACACAGTCAAACATGAACATGAACGAAGTCGTGGCAAATAAAGCGACTGAAGTGCTGGGTGGCGACTTTACTAAAGAAAACTTAGTGCATCCAAATGATGATGTAAACAAAGGACAAAGCTCTAATGACACTTTCCCAACAGGTATGCGTATTGCAGAAGTTGTGGGAGTTACAGATAGCCTAATTCCTGCATTAAATGCATTAAGAGCTACTCTACAAGGTAAAGTAGAAGATTTTTCCGATGTTGTTAAAATAGGTAGAACGCACTTACAAGATGCAACACCACTTACACTTGGTCAAGAGATTTCTGGTTATGTAGCAATGTTAGATGCAAACTTAAAACAACTTAATGACGCACTTGTCTATTGTAGAGAACTTGCTATTGGTGGTACTGCTGTTGGTACGGGGCTTAACTCTCACCCAGAGTTTTCTGAACTTGTATCGGCCAAATTAAACGCATTTATGAGTAAAGACTACGGCTTTGTATCTCAGCCTAATAAATTTCATGCTCTTACAGGGCATGATGCTGAAGTAGTGCTTTCAGGAGCACTCAAAGCACTTGCAGCAAATATGATGAAAATAGCCAATGATATTAGATGGTTAGCTTCAGGTCCTAGATGTGGGTTAGGTGAGATAGAAATCCCTGCAAATGAGCCAGGTTCGTCTATTATGCCAGGTAAGGTAAACCCTACACAAGCAGAAGCTATTACTATGGTAGCCGTGCAAGTGATGGGTAATGATGCTGCGGTAGGATTTGCCGCATCTCAAGGTAACTTTGAACTTAATGTCTTTAAGCCTGTGATTGCCTATAACGTACTTCAATCTATTAAACTTCTTACTGATTCTATGAACTCTTTCAATGTTAATTGTGCTGAGGGTATTGAGCCAATTAGAGATAACATTGATAAGTTTTTAAATGATTCACTTATGTTGGTTACTGCACTAAACCCACATATTGGGTATGAAAATGCTGCAACTATCGCTAAAACTGCACATAAAAATGGAACTACACTCAAAGAGGAAGCAGTCGCACTTGGCTTTATGACTGCTGATGAGTTTGATAAAAATGTAAAACCTGAAGAGATGATTGCTCCTAAAGCATAAGTCTATTTCAAACTTTTCTTATGCTGTGTAGTTACACAGCATACTTCCTAAATCATCACTATTATTAGCCTATTTTAATCAGGTTTTACGCTATTTTATTGTATAATAATTGCATTAAATATTAAGGAGTACGAAGTGAATGTTCACGAGTATCAAGCAAAACAAATTTTTGCTAAATATGGTGTACCAACACCAAAAGGTATAATGGTTGAAAGTGTAAAAGATGCAGTTATTGCTGCTGAAGAGTTAGGTGGTCCTGTTTGGGTTGTTAAGGCTCAAATTCATGCTGGGGGACGTGGTCTTGGTGGCGGTGTTAAGCTTGCTAAATCTTTAGAAGAAGTAGAAGCACTTTCTAATGAGATTCTTGGAATGACTTTGGTTACTCACCAAACAACAGCTGAAGGTAAATTAGTTCAGAAGCTTTACATTGAAGATGGTGCAGATATTAAGGATGAGTTTTATCTTTCTGTGGTACTTGACAGAAAATTAGAAATGCCTTTAATTATGGCTTCTACTGAGGGTGGTATGAACATTGAAGATGTTGCAGAAAACACTCCAGAAAAAATCATTACTATTCCTGTTGATCCAGCTGTTGGTTTTCAAGGTTTTCACGGACGTGAGTTAGCTTTTGGTCTTGGGATTACCGATAAGGCTGAGCAAAAAAATATTATTTCTTTTGCTTCAAAGCTATTTAAACTCTATATGGAAAATGATGCAGAGATGATTGAGATTAATCCTCTTGTAAGAACTGGTTCAGGCGAGTTTTTAGCGCTAGATGGGAAAATGGGTTTTGATAACTCTGCGCTTGGACGTCAACCAGAAATCTTAGCAATGAGAGATTTAACAGAAGAAGATGCAGATGAAGTAGAAGCTTCTCATTATGGTCTTTCTTATGTTGCACTTGATGGTGAAATTGGTTGTATGGTAAATGGTGCAGGTCTAGCGATGGGTACTATGGATACTATTAACTACATGGGTGGAACACCTGCAAACTTCTTGGACGTTGGTGGTTCGGCTAATGCTGAGACAGTGGCTAAAGGGTTTGAAATTATTTTAAAAAATAAAAATGTAAAAGCAATTTTTGTGAATATTTTTGGTGGAATTGTACGTTGTGACCGTATCGCTAATGGTATTATAGAAGCGACTAAAATTACAGACGTTAACGTACCTGTTATTGTTCGTCTTGATGGAACAAATGCTCCTGAAGCATCTGAGATTCTTAAAAATGCAAACATAGCTAACTTGATTGTTGGTGATGACTTAGGTGATGGTGCAGCAAAAGCTGTAGCTGCCGCAAAACAAGCTTAAGTGAAAAGGAAAGTAATAGATGTCAATTTTAGTAAATAAAGATACAAAAGTAATCGTTCAAGGTTTCACAGGTAAAGAGGGTTCTTTCCACGCTGAGCAATGTATAGACTATGGTACAAACATCGTTGGTGGTGTTACGCCAAATAAAGGTGGGCAAACACACCTAGGTAAGCCAGTTTTTAACACAGTATCTGAAGCTGTTAAAACCACAGGTGCAACTGTTTCTATGATTTTTGTTCCACCTGCATTTGTTGGTGATGCTGTAATGGAAGCTGCAGAAGCGGGTATTGAACTAGCAGTTATCATTACTGAAGGTGCACCAGTGAAAGACATGCAAATGGCTAAAGCACACGCTACTAAACACGGTATGAAAACACTTGGGCCAAACTGTCCTGGTATTATCACTGCTGAAGAGTGCAAGATAGGAATCATGCCTGGTATGATTTTCAAAAAAGGTAATGTTGGACTTATTTCTAAGTCTGGTACGCTTACTTATGAAGGTACAAACCAAGTAGTTCAAGCAGGGTATGGTATCACTACGGCAGTTGGAATTGGTGGAGACCCAATCATTGGGCTTTCATACAACCAACTTTTACCAATGTTTGAAGCAGACCCAGATACCAAGTGTATTGTGATGATTGGTGAGATTGGTGGAGACCTTGAAATTCAAGCGGCTAAACTCATCAAAGAGCAAATTACCAAGCCAGTTGTTGCATTTATCGCGGGTCAAACCGCACCTAAAGGTAAAACTATGGGTCATGCAGGTGCAATCGTTTCTGGTTCAGCAGGAACTGCAGCTGAGAAGATGGCAGCGCTTGAAGCTGTAGGTGTAAAGGTAGTGGTTAGTCCAGCCGAAATCGGAAAAGCAGTAAAAGAAGTCCTCTCATAGTCTTGCTTTACTGCACATTTGCGGGAGTTTGTTTAGTCATGTACTAGACGTACACTCCTGCACAACAACCCACAAATCTACAGCAAATCAAAACTATGACTTTGTTTAAGTTTAGTTCTGTAAAAATTTCACTATTCACTATTCACTATTCACTATTCACTATTCACTATTCACTATTAATGTGTTATAATTCGCTCAGGTGCAATAGGTAGTTGCTGGTGGCATTTATTTTATAATATTTGCCACGAGAGGAAAGTCCGTGCTACACATGAGACAGAGCTCCATCTAACAGATGGCCAGAGTAATCTGAGGGCAAGTGCAACAGAGAGAAAGTAGTCCAGCTATGTTAGATAGTTGGTCAATGTGAAAGGGTGGGGTAAGAGCCCACCAGTGGCGATGGCAACATGGCTAGCTAGGTAAACCCTGTTCGTAGCAAGAAGTAATGGTATTAAGTCTCATTAGGTCATTGGATTGACAAAACTGCTTCGCTTGAGTGTATTGGCAACAATGCACCTAGATAAATAACTACCCACGACAAAACACGGCTTATCGTTGCACCTAGTATTAATGCACTTTGTACATATTTAGACATTTATAGACAATTATGACTTAATAGTAAAATTCAGGGTCTAAATCATATATTTTTCATTACGTCAAATTTAAGAATAATTACAACAGCAATTGCAAATCCACCATCATGTGAGATGGAAAGTGAAGAAGATTGAATACGATGTATCTCTTGAGCCTTTTTAGAGAGTAAAAATTCTGGTGCACCTTTACTA
>JAYEFI010000080.1:11462-13105 GCA_034658615.1 Campylobacterota bacterium | reverse complement strand
TGAAAAAGTATGATCAAGATATTATCAATAAAAAAGAGAATATTGTTCAAAGTAAAGGAAAAATAAAGTTTATCAATACTAATTTACAAAAATTATCTGGTATGTTATTTAACCAAAAGTCATGGTCTATTTTTTTAAACTCTATTACAGATAAAGCACTGGTACAAGATGTAGATATAGAGTATATAACAAATAAATATGTAGATAATAATGGTAGTTTTGGGCATGTATTAGAAATCACTGTTGGATGTAAGGGTGAATATAAAAGTATTGTAAAATTCATGAATGAAATTGAGCAAAACACCTTGGTTACAGATATATATGGTACTGATTTATCGTTAGATACGAATACTTCAGATATTATTGCGGATATAAATATTTCAGTATGGGGGATTAATCACTAATGAAAAAAATAGTTTTGAGTTTATTATTTGTCCCACTTATTTTACCAGCTGATCTCACAGTAAGTCAGATTAAAAATATGGTGAGTAAAATTCACCAAAAGCGTGAGGGCATTAGTCTTTCAACCTTGGAAAGTACAAAAGCACCTTTTATAAAAGTAGTTAAAAAGAATAATACCATGGTTATTGAAACACCTAAAATAGAAGAAGTAAACTTCACTTTACATGCTATACTTAATGGAAAAGCATATATAAATGACGGTTGGAAGCATTTAGATGATAATATAACAGGTTATACAGTGAAGTATATTGGTAGCAAAGGTGTTGTGTTAAGAAATAAAAATAAAATCCGAAAATTATTTTTAAAAAAAGAGAGAAAAAAAATTTTTACCATTGAAGAAGGAAATTAAATTATGATAAAAAATATTAAAAGAGGGGTAAAGTTTTCTATTGCTCTAGGTATGTTATTTGTATCTAATACGCTATTTGCAAAAGATTGTTCAAGTAAACTATTTTCAGTGACAATTGATAGTAAATTGAGTATTGGAGATGTTGTTGATAATATTGCTGATACCTGTGGTCTAACTGTCATTGTTAAAGATGAATCTGCTAAGAAGCGTATGAATAAAAAACTTTATTATGTAAAATTAAAGAACGCAACTTTTAGAGGTTTTTTAGATACTATTATTAAGGACAATGATTTAAACTATACACTTAAAGACAATAAATTAAAAATTTCTTATCTTATTACTAAAACATTTCGTATACATTATATATCTGGACAGAGGGTAGGTAAAAGTAATGCACATGTAACTATAGCTAACTCTAACAACTCTGCTGCATCTTCAAATGGATCTTCTAAAGAAGGAGGTGCTGGTGCATCAAAAACAGGTATATCTATAGAAAGTAGTGATGAATTTACATTTTGGAAGACCATTGAAAAAGAGATACAGCGTATGCTTATAGGTGCTGGTGATGGCAGTACGCACTATGCAAAAACTGGAGATGGATGGACAGGACCAGATGGCAAAGTATGGGAATACAATCCTCTAGCACCTATTGTCAATGCTGAAGCAGGTATGGTGACCGTGACAGGGACAGATAGACAAATAGAAAGAATTGCAAAGTATATAGATACCTTGACTAAGCAAATTAAATCACAAGTACTTATTGATGTGCGTATTTTAACCGTGACATTTGATGATTCTAAAACAACAGGTGTAGACTGGACGCAACTCTATG
>JAYEFI010000080.1:9051-11362 GCA_034658615.1 Campylobacterota bacterium | reverse complement strand
TATGCTTTTAAAAAAGAAGAAAAAATAAATACAGTAGAAGAATTGGTTTTAATTATTACGCCACATATTGTTAATAATTCTAAATCTGTGTCACTTAAAGATTTAGGCTATGAAAAACTTAATGACAAGTAACTATAGTATTGCTAAGAAAGTATTTATAGATACGATTGAGATTGATGACTATATTGAGTTGTCTTCTTCATTGACTATCTATACACAGTTAGAAAAAATCATAGATAAACCTTTAAAAATGATTTTATTATTTGGTAAACCTGGTACAGGAAAAAGTATCCTACTTACCCGTCTTCAAAATAATTTGAAACATCAAAAAGAGATACACTATTTTCCCACACCTGCTACGAATGAAAAAGAATTTTATGGCATAGTATTTAAGATTTTGACACAAAAAGATTTGCCAGAAGATACAGAAGTAAACTTTTCAGCACTCATACAGTTTTGTGAAAGCATACTGGGAAAACGTGAAATTATTATGTTATTGGATGAAGCACAAATGTACAGTCCCAATATTATGGAAAAAATTAGATTACTATCCGATACTAGGGTGGTAAAATTTGTTATAGCTTTACATAAAACTGAAGATGAAGACCTCATAGCAAAAGAACATTTCCAAACAAGAATATGGGAATCACTTGAGCTTATTAATGCGACTGTAGATGAACAAAAAGTGTATATTCATAAAAAACTTTTAAAACATAACTTGTTTGATGTAGCCAATAGTCTTGATGGTAAAGAGTTGAAACTTGTGCATAAATTTACAGAAGGTAATTACAGAGAATGCAATAAGTTACTCTATACTATTTTCGAGATTTGCGAATATTATGAAGAGTTTGAACCACAAAATATAGACTTAAATCACATTTCAAAAAAAATGATTGAGATGGCTGGATTAAAACTAGGGTATATTCATGCATGAAGTTAAAATATTAGAAGAGAAGTGGATTTCTTACCATAAAAAGAAACGTCGACCCTATGTTATAGGTGTATCTCTTTTAGCTCTTTTTGGGTTCATCATCATTGCTTATGTCTACACGAATAAGAACAACATGATTGGTAGTTTCAATACTCAACAAAAGGTAGATAACGCAACCCATGAAAATGTAAGTGCAGAGACTAATCAAAAATTAGTTCTTACATCGAATAATCAAGAGCAAACATTTACAGTAGTTCTTAATAGGGCTATGACTACCATAGAGGCTGAAAAGTCTGAGGTTTCCAAAGAAGTTGAGCTTTTAGTGCCAACCTTACCTGTAATCAATGAAATACCTATGGCTGAAGAAAATGAAGTATATGCGTCTGCTCCAAAAAACAATAGTGCTAAGGTAAAGCCTAGCTACGAGAAGGTCAAAACTAGTCAAAAAACGAAACCTAATAAAATACATTTTGATAAACCTAGAAAACGTAAACATCTAAATATTGTTGAAACATCTAGTAAACATGCTTATGGTGATGTAGAAAAACGTTTTAATAAGACCCATAATCCACATGACTCCCTTTTCTTAGCAAAAAGTTATTATAGCAATGGTGACTATAAAAAGGCAGAGCATTGGGCACTAGAGACAAATAAAATAGATAAAAATATAGAAGAAAGTTGGATTGTATTTGTAAAATCTAAGGTGAAATTAGGACAAAAAGGTGAGGCATTAAAAGTATTGACACAGTATATTTCTCAGTCAAACTCTGATGTGGCTAAACAACTACTTTATACTTTAAAAAATAAATAAAAGGTCAAGAAGATGGTTAATTTAATTGAAACAATGCTCAAAGAAAAGCTTATTACAAAAGAGGCAATTTCTGCACTAGTAAAAAGTAGACCACCTAAAAAAATATCTTTTGTTAATTTAGTACGAGAAAAGATGATAGAGTTAAAAACTTTAGAGCGTTTTTTGGTTAAAAAAATAAAACAAAAAACAATTACATTGGTTGATTTAGAAAAAATTGATGGTATTGATATTGTCCCTATTATGATGGAAATTGCAGATGATATGGGTGTCGAGTATATAGATTTGGATGAAATTGAAATTGATATGAAACTTTTTTCTAAAGTACCTCATAGACAGTTGATGAAATATAATGTCATTCCTGTAGAAGAGAATGAATTTCATGTACTTGTTGCGTTTGATGATCCTGATGATATGTCAGCACAAGATGCTGTACAGAGACTATTTCCTAGAAAACCAATTAATGTTGCCATTGCTATACCTAAACAGATTAAACAGCATTTGCAACGTTTGGAGATAAGTGAAAGTATAGAAGGTCTTATCACTGAGATACGTGATGATTTAAGTCAAGA
>JAYEFI010000080.1:0-8951 GCA_034658615.1 Campylobacterota bacterium | reverse complement strand
ATTACAGTCGAAGATCCTGTTGAATATCAAATGTCTGGATTACAACAAGTACAAGTCCGACCAAATGTTGGGCTTGATTTTGCTGCAGCACTAAAATCTATTTTAAGACAAGATCCCGATAAAATAATGATTGGTGAGATTAGGGATCAAGAGACATTACGTATAGCTATCCAAGCAGCACTTACTGGACACTTGGTACTCTCTACACTACACACAAATGATGCTATATCTGCCGTGACAAGAATATTAGATATGGGTATTGAAGAGTATTTGGTCTCAGGTGCATTGGTAGCTATTCAAGCACAAAGACTTGTTAGAAAGATTTGTACACACTGTAAAATAGAACTTGAAATTGATGATTCTATTTTAAATGATATTAGAGAGTATTTACCTAGTAATCCTGTTTTTTATGAAGGAAAAGGATGTCGAGAATGTGGTAACAGTGGTTACTCTGGACGAGAGATGATTTCTGAGGTTTTAGTTATATCGGAAACACTTTCTCGTATGATTGCAAAAAATGCCTCTAAAGAGGAGATGACAAGACAAGCCAAAGAAGAACATTTTATCTCTATGTTTGAAGATGGTATTAGTAAGGCACTAGAAGGGAAAACAACGCTAGAAGAGATCTATAGAGTAGCGAGATTGTAATGAAATATTTTAATGTTACTATTATGAATAACTATAAAAAAAGCATAGAGCTTATTAAAGCAAACAATAAAATAGGAGCAGTAACTGTAGCTAAAAAGAAATATCCTAGAGCTATAGTTATGAAAACTGTAGAGACTACAGCACCTTTTGGTGAAGGTTTTTCTGACATGTTCTCGGGTGTTCAAAAGACATTTAAGTCCAAAATACCTATCAATGATAAAATTTCTACTATTAGACAAATTGCAGTAATGACAGATGCAGGTATTGCTATTAATGATACACTAGAAGATGTTGCAGACAATACTGATAATAAGCAACTTAAAGAAATTTATACAAAAATAAACAATGACATCAACTCAGGTAAAAGTTTTTCAGATGCAATGGAGCCTTATACTGAAGAGTTTGGTCATGTTGCTTTGGCTATGACAAACCTTGGAGAACGTACGGGTAATCTATCTGAGTCTTACCACAAACTTGCAGATATTTTAGAGAGTATTAGGGACAATACAAATAAGTTCAAAAAAGCGATACGTTCACCTCTTATTACACTCACTGCCATGGCAATCGCATTTACCATACTTATTATGGTGGTTGTCCCAAAATTTAAAGATATTTTTGAAAGATTTAAAACTGACTTGCCTTTACCTACACAGATACTACTCAAAATAGAGTGGGCATTTTCTAACTATGGACTTTTAATTTTAGCTATCATCATTGGACTCATTGTGGGTATTAAGTACTTCTATAAGACCAATGATGACTTTAGGTACAAGATGGATAAACTTATGATTCATCCAAAATTTTATTTGATTAATAAAGCCATATTTTTATCTACCATGCATAAGTACAATCTTGTATTTGGACAACTTGTTAGGTCTGGTATTCCTGTCTCCGAAGCCTTAGATACAGCAGTAGGGATGGTGGATAATTTAGCAATTAAAGAACAATTTTTAACTGTTAATAGCAATATTAAAAGAGGTATGAACCTCTCTGAAGCCTTTAAGATTACGGGATTGTATGAAAATATGTTGTTACAGATGATTAAAGCAGGTGAGGCTAGTGGTCAACTCGATAAAATGCTTGAGAAGGTAACCAATTATTATGATATGGAATTTCAAGACCTCATAGACAATCTTGCAACCTACATTGAACCGATTATGCTCTTCTTTATTGCTGGACTGGTACTTTTAATGGCATTAGGAATCTTTATGCCTATGTGGGATCTAGGTAAAGCAGTAAAAGGTTAATCTAAAATCTATTGACAGAAAGACTATTTTCTGTCAAAAATTCTAAAGCGTATGATGTTTCAAAGCTTTTTCTAAATCTTCAGGAGTGTCAATACCAAAGCTTTCTGTAGTCACTTCCACCATAGCCACTTCATAGCCATGATAGAGTGCCCTTAGCTGTTCAAGTTTTTCTATATTTTCTAGTGGGGCAGGAGAGAGAGTACAAAATGTTTTGAGTGACTTCACTGTAAACCCATAGATACCCAAATGTCCTTTATAGGCATCAAAATGATGGTCTCTTGGGTAGGGCACTTTTGCTCTTGAAAAATAGAGTGCTATATCATTTACATCAGTAACTACTTTAACAATATTGGGGTCATCTGCTTCTGGATTATTGATGCGTTTATAGCAAGAGTTCATCATAATACGTTCATTGCTTCTGTTTTTCTTGGTAAGATTGTAGATGGCTTCCACTACTTCGGTCTCTATAAAAGGTTCATCACCTTGTACGTTGATGATAATATCATTTTCATCTAACCCTAACGTTTGCACAGCATCATAAATACGGTCTGTACCACTTTGATGATCTTCTGAGGTCATCACAGCCTGAATACCATGTTCTTGGGCTATCTCTACCACTTCTTTTGAATCTGTTGCAATGATGACATCATCTATACTTTCGACAGCTTTTGCTGTACGTACAACCATGGGCATGCCACCTATGTTTGCTAAAACTTTATTTGGAAAACGACTTGAACCAATACGTGCGGGTATGATAATCATAAAAATCCTTTAGTTGTTTACTTGATTTATGTATGATTTTACACTCTCTATGCTAAAATACTAGACTTTAAAGGACAGTTATGCAAAAAGCTTTATTTCTTCTCAATATGGGTGGACCCAATAATGTAGATGAAGTAGAACTTTTTTTACGCAATATGTTTGCAGATGAAAATATTCTTGTCATGAACCACTACTTACGAAAATTTGTATCTGCCATTATCATCAATAAACGTCTTGAAGAAGTGAAAGAGAATTATGCTCTAATAGGAGGTAAGTCTCCACTTCCTGGACTCACCAATGCACTTATAGAAGCTTTGAAACCTCACTTAAATATGCCTATATTTCCTGTGATGCGTTATGTTCCACCTTTTGCAGATATTGCATTAGAGGCGTGCAAACAAGATGGTATAGATGAACTTATTTTGTTTCCAATGTACCCACAATATTCTACTACAACGACACTCTCTTCCGTAGAAGACATTGAGCAGCGTTGTAAGGCTATGGATTATCATCCTAGCATAAAAGTAATAGACCCTTACTATGATGACTATGAATATATAGCAGCATCAGTAGAAAAAATTGTTGAAGCAATGGAGGGTAAGCATACAAAAGAGTATGACTTGCTTCTTTCAGCACATGGTTTACCACTTAGTATTATCAAAGAGGGTGATGTGTACCAAAATCAAGTAGAAGCCAATGCTAGTGCAATTAAAATATATTTAAAAGAACGGGGCATAGCGTTTCACAATATCAAACTTGTTTATCAATCTAAAGTAGGTTCATCTGCATGGCTAGAGCCTAATTTAGTAGATGTATTGCGTAACCCAAGACATAGAAAAGTAGTTATTTTCCCTCTAGCGTTTACACTTGATAATTCTGAAACAGTGTTTGAACTAGACATTGAACATAGAGAAATAGCAGATAAAATTAAATATGATGACTATGTAGTAGCTTCATGTATGAATAGCTCTAAAAAATTTGTGGAGCTCATAGTTGAAAAAGTCAAAGCTATATAAGTACCGTCGAGTTTTTAAAGTACTGTTTTGGGTAGCATTAGTTATTTCATATATTTTTGCAGTGCTCCCTCATGATATAGCCCCAAGTATTCCAGCAGTCTCAGATAAGGCACATCATATCTTTGCTTTTGTTGTACTAGGGGTATTACTGCGTTTAGGATACCACATCAACTATTGGTATGCGTTGATGCTTTTGGTGGCTTATGGTGGGTTTATAGAGTTTTCTCAAATTTACGCTGTAAATAGATTTGCAGACTATAAAGATGTTGTAGCAGATGCCATTGGTGCATTTGTAGGCTTAAAACTCTATAAGTATTTAAAAAAAGTAATTTAATGTTTACTGTCGATAAAACCTATACATTTATGACGGAAGTGAAACGTTCTAAATTTCTCACTCAAATTATACCTATACATCAATTTGAAGGTCTACAGAGCAAACTCAAACTAGAGCACCCCAAAGCCAATCATGTTGTGTATGCATTACGCTACTTGAATGCGTATGACCAAATAGTTGAAAACAGTTCTGATGATGGAGAGCCAAAAGGTTGTGCAGGTGTGCCAGCATTAAATGTGCTCAGAGGGAAAAAACTGGTTAATTGTGCTGTGCTTACAGTACGTTATTTTGGTGGCATAAAGTTAGGTACTGGTGGTATGGCAAGAGCCTATGCTTTGGCAGTAAAAGATGTGTTAGCTGTGAGTAGTATTATACCTTATGAAAAACAAATAGCCTATACGTTTGAAACGAGCTATTCCGATGTAGATAAGACCTTGTATCAACTCAAACAGTTAGGTATAGAGAAGTATGAACGTGAATTTGGTATAGATAAAGTAGTTTGGATGATTGAAGGAAGTGAAGAAAAGGTAAAGGAGTGCAGGGGCTTGTACTCCTGACATTTTGGAAAGGAGAGAAGCCCTTTAGATATACAGATAATATCTACAACAACCCCATTGCCAACTTTGCATCGTCTGTCATGCTGTCTTGTCCCCATGGTGGGTCGAAAACTATCTCTACATCTATCTCTTCAAGACCTTCTTGACGTTTTACAATGCTTTTTACAAGGTCAATAATGACTTGTGAAAAAGAACAGGTAGCAGAGGTAAGTGTCATAGTAATTTTAGACATTTTCATCATGGAGACTTCATCTGTCCATACATCTATGTTGTAGATGAGTCCTAGGTCATAGATGTTTACAGGGAGTTCAGGGTCATAAATCTCTTTAAGATGTGCTATGATTTTTTCTTCCATTTGTGCATCTGTAGGTTGAGAGTCTATGAATTTTTGACGTTCAGCAGCCATTTTTTCATTTATATTTTTATTGTCCATCTTTATTTTCCTTTACATCCATTTGCATAGGCATAGACCATTTTTAAAAATGCTTCTAGGCTTTG
This sequence comes from Campylobacterota bacterium, assembly GCA_034658615.1. Lineage (GTDB taxonomy): Bacteria > Campylobacterota > Campylobacteria > Campylobacterales > Sulfurovaceae > Sulfurovum. The sequence continues at coordinate 3,889 of JAYEFI010000080.1, read as the reverse complement.
CTGTCTTACAGGAGAGAGTAGCTCTATGATGCCCATGTCTTGTAACTTAGCTGGATCAAAGCTAAGTACTTCATCTACAGGACGGTTTGCAAAAATACTTAGCAAAAGTGTGAGCATACCTTTTGCCATTTCAGAAGTACCTTCTCCACGAAGTAGAAGTTTGCCATCTTTACACTCTCCTACAAGCCATGCAGCACTTGCACAGCCTACTACAAAAGTCCCATCATTTTTTTCTTCTTCGGGTAAAGTGGTGTGTTTTTTACCAAGGTCGAAAATATACTCTAGCTTATCATTATTTGTCGGGAAAAGTTCAAAGTCTTCTTTATATCTGGCTATAGTTTCTTCCATATTCATAATTTATCCTTTGTTAGTAGCGTAAAATACCTTTTCAAAAGCATTTTTAATACGTTCTTGGTGTCTACTGTCTTTTACTGTTTCTATGAGTGTATTTGCAAAGGCAATTACAAGCATTTTTCTAGCTTCAATACGTGTGATTCCACGGCTCTGTAGGTAGAAGAGCTGTTTGTTATTGAGTTGTCCAGTGGTTGCACCGTGACTGGCTTCTAGCTCGTCAATATAAATTTCTAGTTGTGGCTTTGCTGCCATATACGCTTTGTCATGAAGCAAGATGGCTTTAGAGTTTTGATGTGCTTTTGTAAATTTAGCAGTCTCTTCTACACGAATAAGTGCGTCAAAAATACCTCTGGTATCACCATCTAAGATATTTTTTGCTTCTTGTTGGGAACGTGAATGCTCTCCACGATGTACAATTTGTGTAACCGTACCACGTTTTGCTTTGCTGTTAAGGTAAAGTAGGTGACCCGCATTTACTTCTGCACGTTCTTCTAAGTCTACTTTAATGAGTTGTAGTGCATTGTCTCCACCTAAATCAAAACTTTTATAGACTGCATGAGCATTTTTATCTACATTGAGCTTGTGAGAAGCAACCATAGCGTAACCGCTGTCTTGCATCGTTTGTAGTTTGACCACACGTAAAGATGAATCACGTGCAATGTGCATGTCGTAACCATAGAGTACTAAAGAGTTTTCTATGTTTTCAGATATAAAACTTTCATACACTGTCGCATGACGATTGACTTGATTGTAAAGTACAATACGGTAGTGAATCAGTGTATCACTTTGGGTGTACTTGTGTTCTATTTCTACTTCTACATCACCATCAAGTTCTATCTTGATGGCATGAGGTGAGAGTAGGTGTCCAAGGTAGTAGAGTGGGTCAAAATGATCCATATCTAACTGTCCACATGGTTCATTGTATATACGCATACCTTGTGGACCAGCTACAACTACACCATCGACAATCTCTATTTTGTCTGAAACTCGTAGTGTTTTAGGGACATAGTTTAGTGTTTTGTAGTCAACTTCTAAGAGTTTCTCTACATCAAAGTAGCGATACTCTTCTGACTTCTTAGAGGGAAGCCCTAGCGATACAAAACGCTCTGTTAAGATATCTCTACCTTGACTGTCCAACAAGCTATTGATTTCTTGTAGGTTTTTATTTTTAAGCGTTGTAAGGTTCATTATTCTGCCTCTATTCCGTCATATCCGTGTTCTTCAAGGTATGGCACTAGCTCAGGACCTGCAGTTTTGATGACTTGTCCATCTTTAAGTACATGAATGTAATCTGGTTTAATATAGTCTAAAATACGGCTATAGTGTGTAATAACCAAAAATGAACGTTTACCATCTTTCATTTTGTTAATACCCTCAGATACAGCTCTAAGTGCATCAATATCTAACCCTGAATCAATCTCATCAAGAATAATAACATCAGGCTCTAAAATAAGCATTTGAAGAATTTCATTACGCTTTTTCTCACCACCTGAGAAACCTTCGTTTAGGCTACGGCTAATCATGTCAGACTTCATACCAAGCATCTCTAAATGGTCTCTCATGAGACGCAAGAACTCAGCAGAATTTAGCTCTTCTAAACCTTGGTGTTTACGTTTAGCATTCAGTGCTGTTCTTAAAAAGTATGCATTGTTAACTCCAGGAATCTCTACTGGATGTTGAAATGACAAGAAGAGACCTTCAAGTGCTCTCTCTTCAGCTTCCATTTCATTGATATTTTTACCTTTATAGATAATGTCTCCACCAAGTAATTCAATGTCATAATGCCCTACAAGTGCTTTTGAAAGGGTTGATTTACCTGCACCGTTTGGTCCCATAATAGCATGAACTTTCCCTGGTTCTAATTCTAGGTTTAGACCTTTTAAAATCTTTTTGTCACCTATTTTTGCTTGTAAATTCTCAATTTTCATAATACTCATCCTACACTTCCTTCTAATGTTAATTCTAATAATGCTTTTGCTTCTACGGCATACTCCATTGGGAGCTGACTAAATACTTGTTTACAGAAACCATGAACAATCATACTCACAGCATCTTCTTCGTTGATACCTCTTTGACGTAAGTAAAAGAGTTGCTCATCACTTATTTTTGAGGTGGTTGCCTCATGTTCTACCTGACCTTGTGTATCTTTTGACTCTAAGTATGGGAATGTATGTGCACCACACTGAGAGCCTATGAGTAAAGAGTCACACTCAGAGTAGTTACGTGAACCAGTTGCATTTGCTCCTATCTTTACAAGACCTCTGTAGGTATTTTGACCTTTCATGGCTGAGATACCTTTAGAAATGATAGTTGAAGATGTGTTCTTACCTATATGTATCATCTTTGTGCCTGTATCGGCTTGTTGGGCTAGGGTAGTGACTGCTACAGAGTAAAACTCACCCACTGAGTTGTCACCTTTTAAAATACAAGATGGGTACTTCCACGTAATGGCAGAACCCGTCTCTACTTGTGTCCATGATACTTTTGAGTTGTCTCCCTCACAGATGGCACGTTTGGTTACAAAGTTATAAATCCCCCCTTTACCTTCTTCATCACCAGGATACCAGTTTTGAATGGTAGAGTATTTTATCTCTGCATCTTTTAATATGACTAGTTCAACCACAGCTGCGTGGAGTTGATGGTCATCACGCGTAGGGGCAGAACATCCTTCATTGTAGGAAACATAAGAACCCTCATCTGCGATGATTAATGTACGTTCAAACTGTCCTGTATTGGTTGCATTTATTCTAAAGTATGTAGAAAGCTCCATAGGACAACGTACACCTTTTGGAATGTACACAAATGTACCATCGGTAAACACAGCAGAGTTCAGTGCAGCAAAGTAGTTGTCTGCCATGGGTACAACTGAGAACATGTATTTTTTTACAAGTTCTGGGTAGTCTTTGATGGCTTCAGAGATGGAACAAAAAATAACCCCATGCTTTTTAAGCTCTTCAGAGTAAGTTGTAGCTACTGAAACCGAGTCTACAACCGCATCTACTGCTACTTTGACACCTGCAAGCTGTTTTTGCTCTTCCAGTGAGATGCCTAGTTTGTTGTAGGCTTCTAGTATCTTAGGGTCAACTTCATCTAAAGAGTCTATGCCTTCTTTGGGTGCTGCAAAGTAAGAGATGGATTGGTAGTCTATGGGTGTATAGTCTAGTTTACCCCAGTGAGGCTCTGTCATAGTTTCCCATTTTTTTAGTGCTTTTAGTCTAAGCTCAAGCATCCACTCAGGCTCGTCTTTTTTCTTAGAGATGAACTTGAGGGTATTCTCATCTAGTCCAGGTTCTATAATGTCAGTTTCGATGTCTATCTCAAAGCCAAGTTCATAATCGCCTGAGACAGCTTTATCTAGTCCTTCATTTGCCATGTATTTCCTTCGGTATCTGTTTAATCAGATAATTTTAGTCTTATTTGTCTAGTTATAGCACAAAATCAGATATACGTCAATGATAAATGACAATATTCTAATAAATTATCTATTGGTTGGTTGTAATATTACCACCAAAACACTTCAAAGTTACATACTTTA
>JAYEFI010000079.1:0-13227 GCA_034658615.1 Campylobacterota bacterium | reverse complement strand
TGATATGTAGAGATGTCAAGTGTCCTAAAAAGGTGCTTGACAAGGTGGTAAAACCTTTGATGCTCTTCACCCTTATAGTCTATTACAAGATAGTTTGTATGGTTGTCTTCGAGTAAAGGCACTGCGATGGTGTATTGTTTGTCTATATGTTGTTTTAGAAGTAGGGGGGTGAGTGGTTCATCTATGTATTCAAACTTTGCATAGAAAGTACGATTGTTAAATTGGATAGTATCAACAATCGTAGATCTTTTTATGTAATAGTGACTATCAAAAAGGTTTAAATCAAAAACTTTTATTTTGAGACCCTATTAGTAGATTGATTTTTCGTAAATAATGAAATCTTGTGCTAAAACTTTCATCTCATCTTTTATGGTCGCTTGAAGTGTAGTATCATTGATGTTATCAAGTACATCAGCAATCTTGTTGGCAATGATATCAAACTCTTTTTCTTTCATACCACGGCTTGTAAGTGCTGGTGAACCTATACGTACACCAGAAGTGACAAACGGACTTCTCGTCTCACCTGGTACGGTGTTCATATTTACCGTTATACCAGCATTTCCAAGGGCTGCGTCTGCATCTTTACCTGAGAAGTCTTTGTTTAGGAAGCTTACAAGGACTAGGTGGTTGTCTGTACCATCAGATACTACATCATAACCACGTTTCATAAGTACATCTGCAAGTACAGCAGCATTTGCTTTGACTTGTTTAGCATATACTTTCCATGCATCACTTAGGTTGTATTTGAACCCTACTGCTTTAGCTGCGATGACATGTACCAGTGGTCCACCTTGAAGACCAGGGAAGATAGCAGAGTTTAATTTCTTTGCTATGGCTTCATCGTTCGTCATGATCATACCGCCACGAGGACCTGCAAGTGTTTTGTGTGTGGTTGTAGTCACAACGTCTGCGTAAGGGAATGGGCTAGGGTGCTCACCTGCACATACCAGTCCTGCGATGTGAGCGATGTCTGCAAATAGGATGGCTCCTACTTCGTCTGCTATCTCTCTAAACTTTTTAAAGTCTATCTCTCTAGCATAGGCAGAAGCACCACAAACGATGATTTTAGGTTGTACTGTTTTAGCTATTCTCATCACTTCATCATAATTAATGCGGCCATCAAGCTCAACACCATAAGTAAATGAAGAGTAGTTTTTACCTGAAAAACTTGGTTTACTTCCATGCGTTAAGTGACCACCATGGCTTAAGTCCATACCAAGTATTTTCTCTCCAGCTTTAAGAAGTGCAGCATAGACTGCACCATTTGCTTGGCTTCCTGAGTGAGGCTGTACATTTGCATAGTTACAGTCAAAAAGCTCACATGCTCTGTCAATAGCCAATTGTTCCACAACATCAGCATACTCACACCCACCATAGTAACGTTTGTATGGGTAGCCTTCAGCATATTTGTTCGTAAATACAGAACCCATAGCTTCCATCACAGCAGGAAGTGTAAAGTTCTCAGAAGCAATCATCTCTAGGTGATCTGTTTGTCTTTCTCTTTCGTTTTCAATAGCAGCAAATATTTCTGGGTCAAATGTTTCTATAGCGTAGCTCATAGGGTTCCTTATACAATAAGTAATTTATGTGTATTTATAGCTAATTTCATCTGAATTTGTTATGAATTTTTTTATCTTAAATATATTAATATTTTTAATTGAACTAGTCATAATGCTAAATAATAGAGTTAATAAACAAAAGTTTTGCTAAAATAGCTAAAATTTTTAGTAATGGACACCAAATGATTAAAATTAAAAAATGGCTAGTTTTAGCAGTCATGCTAGTAGCACTTTATTATATATTTATTGTCAATATAGTGTTAACGCTTACCGTTATAGTTTCTCTATATGTGGGCTTTAGACTCTATAAGGTCTATGCTAGAAAACAACTCAACAAGCTATCTGGTTCTAAAACGCTCTTTAGGCAGAGTGAGATAGGACACTTTATTGCACTGGTGGCAAAAGTAGCTAAGGCAGATGGACGGGTCAGTGAACTTGAAGCACAACTCATAAGTATGATGTTTGATGACATTTCTAAAATCTTTATAGAAAAAGAGAAAACCAGAGACATACTAAAAGAGATATTTAGTGAGGAAAAAGAGAGACTTCATGACACCAAAGAGGTAGCAGATTCTTTAAATAACCTACTTGGACGTAGCCGTTTAAAGCGTAGACAGTTTGTAGAGTTTTTAATACAACTTGCCTTCGTAGATGATGGGCTAAGCTCTGATGAAGATAGAATCCTGCGTGAAATTGTGTCTGCGTTAAACATCGTGCCTAACGAATACGAGGCTATGCTACACAAGTTTGAAAACATGAGAAAAGGTCAGCCTCAGTCCATGAGTATGGATGAAGCCTATGCCTTACTAGGTGTAAATACAAGTGATGACATGAATAGCATTAAAAAGACTTACAGAAACCTTGTGCGTGAGTACCATCCAGACATCATGATATCACAAGAGAAAGATGCTGCGTATATAGAAGAAGCCACGGCTAAAATGCAAGAGATAAACCAAGCCTATAACATTATAAAAGAAGCTAGAGGTTAAGGAGCATTTTTTCTTCTTTTGGTGTAAGAAAACGCCACTTAGCACTTTCTATGTCCAACTCAAAACTGCCAATGCTCACTCTTTTTAACTCCATTACTTTTAAAGATGTTCCAAACTTAGGGTCGTTCATGGCTCCAAAAAGACGACGGATATGCCTATTTTTCCCTTCGTTTATAACTATTTTTAGTTTTGTTTTTGCTCCACCCATACCTATCTTTTCTACGACAAGTGCTTTAAGTAGTTCACCTTTGCTTTCTACACCTCTTTTAGCCATGACTATATGTGCATCGGTTACATGACCTCTCACCCAAATTTCATACACTTTCTGGCATCCCCCAGGTTTTGTTAAGGCATTACCTACCTTGCCGTTAGTAGTGAACAATAAAAGTCCCTTAGACTCCAAATCAAGCCTCCCAATGGGCATCCATCCTTCATCAAAAGCCCACTGGGGTAAAAGGTCATACACTGTTTTACGCCCACGTTCATCTGAACGTGTAACTACATAGCCTTTGGGTTTGTTTAGGGCGAGGAGTATTTTTGAATGGTTTGTTGTGTTATTCACTAAGAGGCTTTCAATGGGTATTTGTAACTGTTTGTGTAACTTTTGACTTGTCTTAATTGTTAATTTTCTTTGAGGCTATATTAGCATGACCCCAAATTATAGTAGAGTTTTCTAGAGAAAAAATCTATGTTCTCTCCGAAATTCTTTGTTTACATGCAGCACCATCTTTACAGAACATCCCTTTACCTTTTTTAGCAGGTTTAAGTTCTTCTAGTATGGCATGTGCACATTTTTTACATTGTGTGTTTGCATCTACTTTTGGTGCTTCTTGGACTACTTCTGGTCTCATGGCTGGGAAAAGAAGTACATCACGAATGGTGTGTTGGTTGGTGAGCATCATGACAAGTCTGTCTATGCCTATGCCTTCTCCAGCTGTGGGGGTCATACCGTAGCTAAGAGCCTTTACAAAGTCTGTGTCCATGTGCATAGACTCATCATCACCAGTTGCCTCTTTGGCATCTACTTGACCCTTAAATCTTTCGTATTGGTCTATAGGGTCATTGAGTTCAGAAAAACCATTGGCTATCTCTTTGCCTGCCATGAAAAGTTCAAATCTTTCTGTGACCTCTGGGTTCTCATCGTTACGACGTGCCAATGGTGAGATGTCTACTGGGTAGTCAGTAATAAATGTAGGGTTGATGAGCTTACTCTCTACAAACTCGTCAAAGAGTTCTGCTTGTACATAGCCTAGTGTCCAGTTTTCATTGGTTTTGAAATTACGCTCTTTCAAGTAGGCAAGTCCTGCATCTCTACTGGTAACGACTTCTCTTGGAACTTCCCCAATATCTACAATAGAGTCTTCCCATGAAACCTTAGCAAATGGTGTAGAAAAGTCTATTTCTAAGTCTCCATAAGGTAGCGTTCTTTTTAGTCCTAAATTATCAAATAGATAGTCAAATAACGCTTCTGTAATTTCCATAAGCTCTACGTATGTTTTGTAAGCCCAGTAGAATTCTATAGAGGTAAACTCAGGGTTGTGTGTGGCATCTATACCTTCATTTCTAAAGTTTCTGTTTATTTCAAAAACAGCTTCCATACCACCCACAATGAGCTTTTTAAGGTAAAGCTCTGGTGCAATTCTCAAATATCGGTCTACACCCAAAGCATTATGATGGGTCGTAAATGGCTTTGCATTTGCCCCACCAGGAATAGGGTGCATCATAGGTGTCTCTACTTCTAGGAAACCTTTATCTTCAAAAAATCTTCTAATACTAGAAACAATTTTCGAACGTAGTATAAACCTTTCTTTTACTTGTGCATCCATAATCATATCGAGGTAACGTTGTCTATATTTAATCTCTTGATCTTGAATACCATGAAACTTCTCTGGCAAAGGAGAGACAGCTTTAGTGACAAGGTTGACTTCTAAACAATGTAGGGTAAGTTCCCCTGTACCTGTAACAAATGGGTAGCCTTTTGCTTCTATGATGTCTCCTACTTCGAAGAGTTTTTTAACCACATCATTGTAGTAACCCTCAGGAAGGTCATCACGGTTAAAGTAGAGTTGCACTAAACCTTCGGAGTCTTCTATTTTGGCAAAAGCGGCTTTTCCCATGATACGTACAAACTTCATACGCCCAGTGAGTGTCACAGACTTTGTTTTGTCTTGTTTCATCTCTCCTTCTTCTACAATTAAGTCATGTACATAAGCATGTTCATTTAAAAAAGTAGCAGAGGGTGTACCTTTTTGTATTTGGTTGGGGTAAGGGTTAATGCCCATATCTCTTAGTGTTTGCGTTTTTTTAATACGCTCTTGAATGTATTGATTGTCAAATATCAAGGGGAGTTGCTCCTATTGGCAGTTTTCGCATAAACCTATGATTTTCATCGTGTGGTCCGTCATTTGAAAGTTAAATTTTTTGGCTATATCTTCTTGTCTCTCTTCAATAGTATCATCGAAGAACTCTATAATAGTATTGCATTTGGTACAAATAAGATGGTCATGGTGTTTTTTGAGTCCAAGTTCATATTTTTTACCTTGGACACCAAATGAGATTGAAGAAGCAATACCCGATTCTTCAAGAAGCGTAAGCGTACGATAAACAGTGGCTATACCCATATTGATTTCAGGGTGTTCCTCTTTTAAAAGTGTATAAATATCTTCAGGGGTATAATGTGCATCATTTTCATAAAGAAACTTCAAAATCAATTCTCGTTGTTTGGTAAACTTTAAAGTATTATTTTTTAAAATAGCTTTAAATTTTTCTAAAAGTTTTTCATAAGTAATCATAGTAACTACCTAGTTTAGTTCAGTATTTATACTATCTGGTGCTATTGCGGTATCTTTAACCTCATTAACCTCATTGGTTAGCTTGTTAGAAACTTCTTTCGCAGTATCTTGTGTCGTATTTACAGCTTTCTCTATGTTCTCTTCAACTGCATCAATGGTAGTTGCAGCTGTTTCATTGATTTGCGTATTTTCATCAAGATTAATGAGATAAGCACCTGCAGTTTCTAAGTGAGGGAATAAGTGTGAGTCTTTGATATACTCTTCAAGATTGTCTTTGACCAATTGGACATTAGAAAGTGCGGTAACGATGAGTGCAAAGATGAGGAAGTATTTGAGTCCAGCAGTTATAAAACCAAACACTCTACTAAAAAAACCAACCTCTTTTCCAGATGTCACCTTTGAAATAATTGCACCAATAATAGTTGCAGAAAGCCAAATAATAATAAGTATAGAGATAAACCCAATCAGTTTGAGTAAAGAGGCGTTTTCAAGATGTAAAAAATTAGTATCTATAAACGCCGCTGCATCTTCTGAAAGGCGTGATGCAAAATAGACACCACCTACAAGACCTACAAGACTAAAAAGTTCTTTAACAAATCCATGTAGAAACCCCTTAATCGCTAAGAGTAAAATAATTGCGGCTATTGCCATATCGAAGTATGTGAAGTCTGCCAGTGATAAGTTTTCCATTTGATGTGTCCTTACTTTCTATTATCTATTGTGGTGTAACGTTAGTAGTATTTCTGTTATTGTATCTAAAAAGACTTTTAGTACATAAGTGCTTTTTTTACTTCATCGGCTTTATTGGCGTATTGAAGTGCTGTCTCTCTTGAAATTTTACCAGATTGAACATATTTGAGTAGGGCTTGTGTTTGTGTTTGCATGCCACTATCTGTTTGACCTAACTGCATCTGTGAGTAGATTTGGTGTACTTTGTCTTCTCTAATAAGGTTAGATATGGCATGGTTGGTAAGCAATATTTCAGATGCAGCAATACGACCACCATCTGTTTTTGGCAGAAGTGCTTGGGCTATGACTGCGACCAAAGAAGAAGATAACATAGCTCTAATTTGTGGTTGCTCATCACCAGTAAAAACATCAATAATACGGTTAATAGTCCCAGGGGCTGAAGAGGTGTGTAGGGTACCAAAAACGAGGTGTCCTGTCTCTGCTGCTGTGAGTGCAGCTTCAATGGTTTCTTTATCTCTCATCTCACCAATGAGAATAATGTCGGGGTCTTGACGCATGGCAAATTTTAGTGCAGTAGAGAAGCTACGGGTATCTTCTCCAACGCCTCTATGTGAGAAGACACATTTTTTATTTTGGTGTATAAATTCTACTGGGTCTTCTACCGTGACAATATGTTTATGTTCATTGAGGTTTATCTCATTGAGCATGGCAGCAAGTGTGGTAGATTTACCTGAACCAGTAGGTCCGGTAACCAAGATAAGCCCTTTTTCTCTTTGGACAAGTTTTTTATAGATTTGAGGTGCTCCTAAGTCATCTAAGGATGGTACATCAATAGGAATAACCCTAAACGCAGCGCCCACATCACCTAGTGCACGATAATAGTTAGCTCTAAAGCGACCTATATTTGGAAGAAAGAGTGCAAAATCGAGCTCATCATGCTCTTCGAAGTACTGTTTTTGCTTCTCTGTAATAAGAGCATAACACATCTCTTCAATTTCATCACCTGTAAGCTTTGGTAGATTGACTGCTTTAAGTGCACCATCTAAACGTATTTGGGGCTCAGACCTACTTACTAGGTGTAAGTCTGAAGCTCCATATGCAACAACACTCTGTAGTAGTTTTTTTATATCAAATGTGGCCATATTATTTCCTTATATCTTAGATAGATGCTATGTTTAGAATAATTTTATTCAATGATTGCTGGCACAATAAAAAAGTCATCTGTGCTGTTTGGTGCATGAGACAAAATATCTTCTGCAATGGTTGTAGTATCTCTTGGTACATCTTCTCGTAATGGTGTACCACCTTCAAGCGTAGAAAAAGAGGATGAAAGTGCATCTGTGTCAAGTTCATTTAAGTTCTCGATATAGTTTAAAATTTCAGAAAGTTGGTCTTTAATTTCATCTTTTTTATTTTCATCTACATGTAAGTGAGAAAGTTTTTCTAGTTTTGCTAAAACAGCATTATCTATTTGCATGTGTAACCTTTTGAAATATTTTACTCATTATATATTAATTTTGTTTAGATATAACTACTAAATTTTTATAGTTAGAGGAATGGTAGTGCAGGCATTATTGGAACAAAAAGACGTGAATTCTAAGGAACTTCAATCTTTACTTGAAGCAAGAGAATTGGGAAAAATTAATTTTATGTTGGTTGATGTAAGGGAAGACATGGAGTTTGAGATGAGTCATATAAGAGGTGCAGATCTATTGAAGCCTACTTCTGTATTTGAAGAGTGGGCTTCAGACTTTTTTCATGAAGTAGAAGATGAAACAGTTATCTTTACCTGTCGTACAGGTAACAGAAGTGGACAGGTACGAAGTATTTTTGCTAAAAATGGACATAAAAATGTGATTAACCATTATGGTGGCATAGTCTCTTACCGTGGTGAGATAAATAGATAATATGCCAAAGATACTCTATCTTCATGGTTTTGCCTCATGTGGTGTAGGAAATAAATCGACAACATTAAAGCAATACTTTGGTGCGTCAAATGTACTCTGTCCAGATTTAGATCCCTCGCCAGATAAAGCAATAGCTAGTATAGAAAAATTGATTGAAAATTTAGAGGATGTGCTTCTTATAGGTTCTTCATTGGGTGGGTTTTATGCGACGTATTTGGCTGAAAAGTTTGGATTAAAAGCAGTACTTATCAATCCATCAACGCAACCTTGGGAGACACTTTCAAGTTATGTGGGTGTGCAAAAAAGATATTGTGATAATGTTCCCTTTGACTTTAAAGAGCAATATCTTCAAGCATTATTGCCTTTAAAGAAAGAACCTAGTAGAGGTAAATATTTATTACTTTTACAAAGTGAAGATGAAGTCTTAGATTACACTAAAGCACAATCATTCTATAATAAGCACCGTGTTATTATTGAGGTAGGTGGAAATCATCGTTTTGAAAATATTGATGATTACCTTTCAATGATAGATAACTTTAGATAGATAATTTGAATAGAAATGGGTAAATAGATGAATGTAGTTGACCTTTTGTTAAAGCTTTTGAGCTTCAAATCACTCACGCCTGATGATGCAGGTTCGTTAAAGTTTATAGAAGAGTATCTTGAAGGTTTTGAAGCTACTTATGTCAATAAAGAAGGAGTGAAGAATCTTTTTCTTCAAAAAAAGTTTGGTGAGGGTGACCATGTGTGTTTTGCGGGACACCTCGACGTTGTACCAGCAGGTAAAGGGTGGGAGACAAACCCTTTTGTTCCTGTGATTAAAGAGGGTAACATTTATGCAAGAGGCACACAAGATATGAAGTCTGGCGTCGCTGCCTTTGTGCAAACTTGTAAAGAGATTGAAAACTTTAAAGGTACATTGTCTGTTTTACTTACTTCAGATGAAGAGGGTGATGCCAAGTATGGCACAGTGATTATGCTTGAGTACTTAAAAGAAAAGGGTATGCTCCCAGACTATTGTCTTGTGGCAGAGCCTACATGTGAATGCGAGTTTGGAGATGCTATAAAAATAGGGCGTAGAGGTTCAATAAATGGCTACTTGACTGTTCATGGAAAGCAGGGGCATGCTGCATACCCTGAAAAAGCTATCAATCCTGTACATCAACTTGCACCATTATTGCATAAGATTGCAGGGGTAAACTTGGACAATGGTGATGATAATTTTTCACCATCTCAAATGGTTATTACCGATATACGTGGAGGTATGGAAGTTACCAATGTCACACCTAGTGAATTAAAAATAATGTTTAATGTACGTAACTCTACGAAGACGACACAAGAAACGATAAGACAACATATAGATGAGGTGCTTCAAGATTTAAGTTTTGATTTAGAGTTAACACAAGGCTCTTACCCTTTTGTAACCAAAAGAGATTCTCAAATTGTAAAAAATTTACAAGCAAGTATAGAAAAAATTACAGATAAAAAAACAAAACTTTCAACTGCTGGGGGCACAAGTGATGCTAGGTTTATGGGTGCATTTGGCATTGACGTTGTTGAGTTTGGTGTGATTAATGACACTATTCATGCAGCAAATGAACGCACTTCTATTAAAGAAGTAGAGAGCCTTCATGCTGTTTTTAAAAATTTACTGACACAGTTTAATTAAAACTTTTAAATATAAGGAATAAAAATGAAAAAAATCTTATTGGCTTTATTGCTATTGTCAAGTATGCTTTTTTCTCTTGAGTGGGAAAAAGATATAGCTACAGCACTGCAAAAAGCAGAAAATAAAAATACATTGGTCATGATTATGGTTGAGAGTAAACACTGTGGCTGGTGTAGCAAGATGAAGAAACGAACATTAGAGGACGAGAGTATTTCTAAAAGACTTGAAAAGTATGTACTCGTAAAAGTCATGCGTCATAATGAAAGTGAAATGTCCAAGTTGCCTAAAGTGCATGGTGCACCTACTATCTTTTTTATGAAGTCAGATAAAACACCCATAGAAGAAGTGGTTGGATATTTTAATGTGATGGATTTTAATGCGTACTTAAACGATGTTGAAAGAAAATCAAAATAATATTGAAGCTTTTCATTTAAAAAAGCATAGTGTAAAAAAAGAATAATGCAAAGAGAGAACCATGCAAAGTAGACCACATTTTAAAGAGTATGTTATGGCAAGGCTTGTAACTATGGCTGTGGCTATTTTACTCATAATTTCACTCTTCCTTTTTTTTATTTTAGATGATACAAACCTTGTTTATACTGTCGTGTTGTTGATAGCATTGGCATTTAGTATGTTTATATTTGCTATATACCGAGGTGCTAAGCGTATGCAAAGAGAGCTGAATACTATCAATACCTATCTTAATAATTTAGATAAAGTAGATAAAGTAGCGTACAAAGCACATTTTTTTACGCAAGAACTTGAAGAGATAAACCTAAACCTTATCAAAGTGCTTAAAAAATCTAAAAAAAGAGAAGAAATAAAGCAACGGTATAATGCAAAACTCAAACTCAAAAATCGTCAAAGAGCGGACATGATATCGGCCATTGCACATGAATTTAGAAACCCAATAGCATCTATTATGGGGTATGCACAAACTTTAGAGGAAGATAAAAACATTCCTCCTGTGCTACAAGAGAAGTTTCTTGGAAAAATCTATAATAATGGTAATAAAATAGAAGCACTTTTAAGCCGCCTTGTTTTGTGGAATAAGTTTGAAAGTGGTGAGGCAACTTTACACCCTACAAAGTTTAATGTTGTGACATTAATAGAAGAAGCAAAGATCTCTCTTTATGAAAAATATAGCACGCGAAATATACAAGTAGATGGTAATGCCTATGAGATATATGCAGACAGAACACTCATAGAAATAGTGGTAAAAAATCTTATAGAAAATGCGTTAAAGTATTCTAAAGATGAGGTGATTATCACTATAGAAGAAGGAAAAATATCTGTGCAAGATAAAGGAGATGGGATTTTAGCAAAAGATATTTCTAAATTGACTAAAAAGTTCTATCGTTCCGATACTCAAAACTGGGATAACTCCATGGGACTAGGGCTTTCTATTGTTAAAAGTATTTTAATCATGCACCAGACTAAACTAGAGATTGAGAGCCAACTAAACATAGGCTCAACTTTTTCTTTTAAAATTTAAATACGCTTATTTGAATGTATGGACAATTTTTTTAATATTTTTATATTATACTTCACTTTATTACCAATAAAAGGATTTATGTGTTGAAATTACTATTTAGTATATGGTTAGGACTTTCTGCTTTGATGGCAAATAACTTATTGATGCAGGAAAGCTCTCCTTACTTAAAAAGACATGCACACAACCCTGTTGATTGGCATGCTTGGAATAAAGAGACATTAGCCAAAGCAAAGAAATTGAATAAACCTATTTTTCTCTCTATTGGGTACAGTACATGTCACTGGTGTCATGTGATGGAAGAAGAGAGTTTTGAACATAAAGAGGTTGCTGAGGCACTCAATAAGCATTTTATTTCTATAAAAGTAGACAAAGAAGAGCTTCCACATATAGATAAAAAGTATCAAAACCTTTTTAGAGCATTTAAGGGAAAAAGAGGTGGTTGGCCACTCTCTGCTTTTCTTACACCTGAGCTACAGGTGTACCATATGACAGCGTATATACCGCGTGCAGGCTATGGCAAGGTGGAAGGTATTGTAGCATTATCCAATAGATTGGGTAAACTCTATGCAGATAAAGATACCTTAAAAATAGCATTAGAAAAGTTTGTAAAAGCCAAAGCAAATATGTATAAAACAGGTGAACCCTCTGCAAAGAGCTTAGCTCTTACAGAACTTATAGGGCAGACTGTTGAGAAAATAGCAAAACAGTATGACACCAAAAATGCAGGATATGATACAGGTAGAACCAAGTTTCCAGAAGCTTCAAAAATAGAATTATTGCTAAATATCTATAAAACAACAGGTGACAAAAAAGCATTCTCTATGGCAAAAGAGACTCTGGTTACTATGTCTACAAGGGGTATTTATGACCATATAGAAGGTGGATTTTTTCGATACTCAGGTAAAAATTGGCGTATACCACACTTTCAAAAATTTCTGTATGTTAATGCCCAAATGGCTTTAGTTTACTTGGAAATGTATAGGTTAACAGGTAAGCATAAATTTTATACAATTGCCAAAGATACAGTAGATTTGATGGAGCGTAAGTACCGAGATGGTGGACACTACTATTCTGCAAGTGACAGTGTAGGAAAAAGTGGTGTAGAAGGTGAATACTATACGTACAACTATACAGAGATTTTTGACAAATTGGAGAAAGATGGGATGGAAGAAGAGGAGATTGATGAGCTTCTAGAGTATTTCTCCATAGAGATGGATGGCAATATAGATGGAGAATTTTCGCATGTAAATATGATGGCAGATGAGGCACCTACTAAAGCCGATGTTGTAAAAAGGTACCTCAAAGAACTTAGAGTTAAAAGAGAGCTTCCTTTTATGGACAAAAAAATTATTACGGCATGGAATGCTATGATGGTAAAAACACTTTTTGTCATGGCACAATATGATAAAGGTTATCTAAAAACTGCTAATGAACGTTTAGCATCACTTTTGGGTTTGATGTTAAAGGATAATACTTTGTATCATCAAACAGTGGGCGACAATGTACCAACACAAAAAGCACAGCTAGAAGACTATGCATACCTCATAGACGCTCTTTTAACAGCACATCAAGTGACTTTAAATAAAAAACATTTGACATTGGCCTCAACGCTTGCATATAAGGCAAAAAAACTATTTTTAGAAAAGGGTATTTGGTATATGAATACGGGAGAGCATAGGGTAAGAGCAGACTTTGATGACAGATACTATACTGCTGCACTTTCAGTTTTACTCAATACTTTTCTGACTTTAGCCAATATCCACGATGATATGGATTTGGGTGAAGAGAGTAAACGTATGCTAGGTGTGCATGCCAAGGTACTTAACGACAGACTAGAAGAGTCATCCAATCTGGTGACACTTGCTATGCGTGAAAAACTTGGTGTTGTGACACTTAAGGCACAAGAGGCAGTACTGCAAAAGTATGAAAAAGAGTTTATGCATATTGATCATCCTTTTATACTAAGAAAACCCCATCAATATGATGAGTTTATAGCGTGTAAACTAGGTGTATGTCTGGCTACTGCAAAAAATATGAAAGATATTTCAGATGCTATTAGAAAAATGAAAACAGAGGGACAAAAAAAACCTAAAAAGATGATGTGGGGGAAATAAGACTTTTTTCAT
>JAYEFI010000078.1:0-3492 GCA_034658615.1 Campylobacterota bacterium | reverse complement strand
TAGTGTAAGGAAAACAACTTGTTTAATATTCAAAACTATTCAAAACAGAACATCAAAAATGATGTCCTTTCGGGAGCATTGGTCGCGGTAGCACTGGTACCAGAGGCGATAGCATTTTCATTTATTGCAGGGGTCTCTCCTGTTGTGGGGCTTTATGGAGCGTTTATTATTGGGCTTATTACCGCTATACTTGGTGGAAAACCCGGTATGATATCTGGAGCTACTGGCTCTGTTGCAGTGGTATTTATTGGGCTTGGACTTTCCGTAAAAAGTATGTACCCAGAACTTGGAGCAGAAGCTTTGAGTATGATGGTACTACACTATATTTTACTTACATCTATCATAGCAGGACTCATCCAAATACTCATTGGTGTGATGAAAATGGGTAAATTTATACGTCTTGTACCCCAACCTGCTCTCTTTGGATTTGTTAATGGACTAGCCATTGTCATAGCCATGGCACAACTTACTTTTTTGGCCCCTCAAAATGTTGAGAGTTATAGCTCATGGATAGACATCATCAAAGCCAGTTTTAGTGAAAATTATATAATGTATATTATCATACTTATTACTATGGCTACGATGCAGTTTTTACCTAAACTCTCTAAGGCAGTACCCGCTGGACTAGTGGCTATTGTACTTATTACACTAGTCGTATATTTTGGTGATATTGCCACCAAAACAGTTGGTGATTTGGCAGATTTATCTTCTGTCTCTATGCCTAGCTTTATCATGCCTTTAAGTGAGTTGTTTACTTGGTCTGCTATGGCTATTATCTTACCTGTAGCATTTATTGTGGCTCTTGTTGGTCTCATAGAGTCACTGCTTACACTCTCAGTACTAGATGAGATGGGTGGTGAACGTGGCTCAGGAAATAAAGAATGTGTTGCACTAGGTGTAGGTAACACAACATCAGGTCTTTTTGGTGGTATGGCAGGGTGTGCCATGATTGGTCAATCTGTTATAAACTTTACCTCTGGTGGGCTAGGACGCTTGTCTTCATTTACGGCTGCCGTGTTACTCATCGTCTTGGTTGTGAGTTTTTCTGGTGTTATTGCAGCTATTCCTGTAGCAGTTCTTGTGGGTATTATGTTTATGGTAAGCATAGGTACATTTGAATTCTCTTCAGTTAAACGTCTAAAACATATGCCAAAATCTGATGCTTTTGTCCTTATAGTAGTCACTATTATTACTGTACTTGAAGACTTAGCCGTGGCTGTTATAGCAGGTATTATTATCTCTGCCCTTGTATTTGCATGGGAACATGCCAAAATATTCTCTCGCAATAAAGAAGAAGATGGTAAGAAAATCTACGAATTAGATGGTCCTCTTTTCTTTGGTTCAGTCACATCATTTAACGAACAGTTTGATGTAGAAAATGATCCTGATGAAGTAGTAATTGACTTTAAAAATGCTAGAGTGATGGATTCATCTGGTGCTGAAGCAATAGATGGCATCACCGATAAATATAGACAAGCAGGTAAAAAGCTTACACTTAGACATTTATCAAAAGACTGTAAAAAGGCTCTTCACTCTGCTGGGCCATTTTGTACCTACGAAGAAGATGACCCAACATATAAAGTGGCGACTAACGTTTAGTGTTGGTCTTTTCTATCCTTAGCTCTTTTTCTTGGCTAAGGATTACTCCTCTTCATCACCTTTAGCAATCTCTTCACGTATTTCATCCATATCTAGTGCTTTAACATGATCAATAAGTCTGGGAAATGCTTCTTCAGGTAAAGAGCCACCTTGATTGAGTAAAACAATACCATCTCTACTCACTAAAATAGTTGGAACTGAATGTACACCATACTGCGTTGCAATAGCTGCTTGCTCATCAATATTGACTTTCGCAAATGTAACATCAGGATAGTTCTCTGCAGCCTTTTCAAATATGGGAGCAAACTGCTTACAAGGACCACACCATTCTGCCCAAAAGTCAATGATGACTATGCCCTCTTTATCAAGTGTTTCGTTAAAGTCTTTTGTTGTTAAATCTATATATGCCATAGTTTTTCCTTTGTTTAAAGTTGGAGTATAACATTATAGCCTTTGAAAGTATTGTGCTACAATGTAAAATAAATCAGATAAAATACATCCTATTTAAAGTTATCTTCGGTATAACAGTTCATAACCAATACAATACGTAACCATATAAAAGGAAATAATCATGTCAGAAAATGAAGATAGACCATTTAAAGTCATAACCTACATAGACAATGTAACATTTAACTATACACTACCAGGTGAAGAAGAAGCACAAGCTCTAGAACATGAGCTTACCTTCGTTTGGGAAGATACTATTGAAAAGTTTGTAGAAGAACATGGTAACAATAAACCTTATTCTGTACAGTCATTTAGGAGAGAGAGGGAACAAAAGTTTTTCATAGATAGAATAGAAAGTGAAACCGAAGACCTCATAGACGAGGTACAAGAAGAAATAGCCAACAAAATGAAATTTGGCTTTGAGTTTTCTGGACAACTACATAATGATGATTAACTAAACTTTTTCAATATAACTATAGGGGAGCTCCAATAGTGAGGATAGGCTAGATGAGAGTGTAAAATAATCAACCTACCCTACCAAAGCCATAACATTCCTCTGTACACTCACCAACACTTCATCAGGTGTATTACATATATAAGATATTTCTCTAGCTGTATAGTCCAAGTTTTTAATTTGGTCTGAGAGTATAACACCTTCTATTACCAGTCCTTTAGGAAGAGCTACTTCAAATGGGTAGCCTTTAACTTTAGAAGTGATAGGTAGACAAACACACAGGGAAGTCTTTTCGTTATAGATTTTAGGTGAGAGAATAAGTGCTGGGCGTTTGCCTCTTTGTTCATGTCCTGTTTGGGGTGTGAAGTTCAGCCAGACAAGGTCACCTCTGTCTGGCACGTAGCTGTTTGATGTGTCATTACCACTCTTCATTGCCAACTACCTTACCTGTGTCTACTTCTGCATGTAAGTTATCTGCATCTATACGAGATACCAAACAATCTAAAAGGCTTTGATTTTGTGGTTCTATAATCAACTTACCATCTTTGATGTTCAGTTCTAAAGTAGAGTTATTTTCTATATGTAATGTCTGGGCTATATCTTTAGGTATACGTAATGCTAAAGAATTACCCCATTTTTTTATAGCAACTGTCATTATAGATCCTTTTTAGTATATACATAATGATACAATAATTCAAACTTAGTGTCAAACGATATAAAGTAATCAACTAAAAGCTCTTATTACATTTAAAATTATTGGTTACTATAAAATGTAAACAACAATTAAACAGGTCAAAAAGTATAGCAATAGAAAGAAGGGAGTCAGAAAAGATGAAAATTTAGTTAGATGAGTAAAAAATTAGTTTACTTGGATTCACATCATAAGCGAATACCCTAAAAGTGAATTGCTGTAGTAGTTATCAAGAAGAGTTAGATACACTTAAGCAATCACAACAAAGCTTAAAGGGTAAAAAATGGCATATAACCAACTA
>JAYEFI010000077.1:0-3505 GCA_034658615.1 Campylobacterota bacterium | reverse complement strand
ATACCTTAGACCCAAAATATGTATTAAATTTTACTTTCATCGAAAAAATAAACGTAGAGTGCGTATGCCCATAATAGCGATACTGGGAAAATAGCTGTCCACTCTGGCATTATAGCTCCATTGGATGCCACTTGATTTAAACCAAATAATATACCCCATATAACAAATGTAGCCCCTAACGCTGAAGCAATGACTGTACCAAAACTCATCATACGTGCATGAAATGGTAATTTAAAGAATAAAATAATCAACAGTGCTATAGAGAAAAAAGGAACAGCTGCTTTGTCGTAAAGCGAAGATCTAATTTTATCTGTATTGAGTTTTTGTTGATCCAATAATTTCCATGTGCTATAGGCATCAAGAATATTAAGTGCTTTACCTTCATGTAATGACTCTATAATTTTTGGCTTATACCCCTTGAGGGTCTGAATACTTTTTTTATACTCAGTTGTATAACGTACTAATTGGTTATCCTTATAGATGCTGGTTTTCAAAATGGCATTGACTGCAGTCCATTCATCATTATGAAAAGTGGCTAAAGGTGCATTAATCGTATATTTAACTTTATAACCTTCTACTTTAAAGATAGTAATATCTTGAATTCTCTTTTCTATGGGGTCTAGTTTTTTAATATAGACAAATGTGTCGTTATATTTAAAAAAAAGATCATTAACGTCATAGGCATGCAATTGATTTTCCAATAAAGAACTTGCCTTGTCCTTTGCATAGGAAAATTGTGTTGTATGCAAATAAGTAAATATACCATAAGTCAAAAGAGCAATAAATACAAAAGGTGCTACTAACCGCTTTTTGTTATACCCAAAGGCATGTAAAGCCCCCATAGTATTATTTTTTACCAAACTTAATTTTGTCATAATAAGTGCAAAAACGATAGAGAGAGGATAAAGTAAACCCAAAGCTTCTTGCCACATATAGAAGATATAGAGTATTTTATAGTTACCCGAGACATCAAGTTTTTGTATATGTTGAAAGTAGTCAATAGAAGCAAAGGCAAAAGATAACCCAAAAAGTACAGCCAATAAATTTTTCCCATAAAGTGTAACTAAATATCTAAAATAGAGAGGAGGACTTAACATATTCATACTGCAAGTCCTTCAATAGACTTTAAACTATACTTTGACTTTACTTCTATTAATTCATGTTCTATAAGCATCTTTGATGCCGATACTAGATGCTCTATGAGTCTTCCCAGTTGAACAGACTCTTCTTGTGAAAAATCGTGTAATACATAGTCAGAAACTTGTGACTTGTGCTCTGGCTTACCTACACCTACACGTACACGTATATACTCTTTAGTCAACTGTGCATCAATAGACCTGAGTCCATTATGTCCACCATGGCCACCACCTTTTTTAAAACGTACTGCACCAAACGGCAAGTCAATATCATCATGTATAACAATAATATTTTCTAACTCTATTTTAAAAAAATGTTTAACTGCTTGTACACTATCTCCAGATAGATTCATAAAGGTTGTAGGTTTTAAAAAAAGTGAGGAGGAATTTCGAGAAAGAATACCTCTAAAAGAATTTTTAGAGATGTCTCTAGCATTAAGGCTGCTTGCTAGTGCATCAACAACCTTAAAACCAATATTATGTCGTGTATTTTCGTATTTTGATCCTGGATTACCTAGACCGACGAAAAGTGTCATAATTATTTTAACTTATTTGGCTTTAATAACACCACAGATAGCAACGTCTTGTCTATCCATTATTCTACAGTTTGCAGGTGCTTCAATATCTCTTACAAGAATTGAATCATCTCTATCAAGTTCTGTTACATCAAAATCAAATTTAGCAGGTATATCTTCAACAGCACCTCTTACTTTTAATCTTTTTTTAGAAATAACAAGTACACCTTTGTTTTTACGACCTTTAGGTATACCATGTGTTGTTACTGGTACAAGAAAGTTAGTCACTTGTCCTGGTACTGCAACTCTTAAATCCACATGCAATACATCACCATTTACTGGGTGCATTTGATACTCTTGGATAAATACATTAAGTTCTTTATCGCCAACTTTTACAGGGAACGTAAGTGTCTCTTTAGCTCTTACTGCTTTTACAAAATCACCACGTTTAAATGCAGCATTGATATTTTCAACACCATTTGCATAAATGTTTGCGATTAGATAACCATCTCTTTTAAGCTTCTTTGCATTCACTTTTCCGATACTCTCTCTAATGATACCTTCTAACATATTGTTGTCCTTACTTACTATTATAATTTAAATATTCGTCATTTCTCTCAAGAGAATGATGAACTGCGAATTATAGCGAATTATTCTTCAGTTTCTTTAAAAGAAAAAACATCGTCTTCACCTATGTCACGATTTTTTTGTTCAAGTGCGCCTTTTCCAATACCATCTATTTTTAATTTCATATCTGCAGGGCTAGTTGCATATTCCATGGTTACCTTTTCTGTAATTCTTCCCTCATGAAAAAGATCCAAAAGTGCTTGGTCAAATGTTTGTGTACCATATATTTCTTTTCCATCAAAAAGTGCCTCAGGTATTTCATGGTCACGGTCTTCCATAATAAGTTGTTCAATACGTGCCGTTTTTTTAAGTATCTCAACGGCTGCAACACGTCCACCAAGTGTTGTAGGGATAAGCCTTTGAGAAATGACACCTTCAAGCACAGAAGCCAAAGAACCTCGTATCCTGTTTTGTTCTTCTTTACTAAACATACCCACAATTCTATCTATTGTCTCTTTAGCATCTAGTGTATGTGCAGTTGAGAAGACTAGGTGACCTGTATTTGCAGCATGTAAAGCAATATCTATCGTCTCCAAATCCCTCATCTCACCCACTAAAATAATATCTGGATCTTCACGAAGTGCTGCTCTTAAGGCATCAGAAAACGAATGTGTATCCTGCCCTATAGCCCTTTGATTAATAAGACAGTTTTTATCTTTGTGTATAAATTCAATAGGGTCTTCAATACAGACAATATGTTTTTTATCTCTATCGTTTATTTTATCTATGAGTGCTGCAAGTGTTGTAGATTTACCTGAACCAGTGACACCAGTAATCAACACTAATCCACGCTGTAATTGCGTAAATGTTTCAACAACCTTAGGAAGCTTGAGTTCTTCAAGTGTTGCTATTTTTACCGGAATCAGTCTAAAAACTGCTGAGAGTCCTTCCATTTGATAAAAATAGTTCACACGAAAACGATACTCTTTACTATAGATATAGGTAAAATCTAAACTTTTATCATTGTTTAATTTACTGTACTGCTCTTGACTCATAATCGTTTGTGCTATGGCATCTAGCATCGGTGCATCTAGGGCTTCTTTACCCAAAACTTTTAACATGCCATCAATACGTACCCTAGGTACAGCCCCTGCTTTTAGATGTAAATCTGAACCTTGGTTACGTACCATCGTTTTTAAATAAAGTTTAAGTTTTTCTTCTACCAATGCAGTATCCTGGTGATTTTATTTTAAAATAGTTTATTTTAATGTATCTAGCATCTCTTGA
>JAYEFI010000076.1:0-13429 GCA_034658615.1 Campylobacterota bacterium | reverse complement strand
AGAAAAAGGAAAGTCTGCAGATTTTGCAATAGTCAAATTACCAGAAGCTCCCAAAAGAGAAGAAGAAATAGCCCTTTGGACTATTTTACATACTAAGGAAGTCTTATTTGTGTATGTGGATGGGGAGGAAGTTTTGTAAGATAATCCACCTTGCACGTTACATATCTTCTGCTGCTTCTAAAAAGTCTTCTGCTATAACCTTAGGGTCTTCTAGTCCTATCGAGACGCGTATTAAGCCATCTGTGACACCCAAGAACCTACGTGTATCTTGGTCAAAATCTGAGTAGATGGTACTTTGCATGTGTAGTGCTAAGGTTCTGTTGTCTCCTATGTTTGCTGTTTGTGTGACTAGGGTGAGTGCATTGAGCAGCTTAAATGCATTCTCTTTTGTACCACAGTCAACACTTAGTAGAGGACCACAACCATTTGGAAAGTCTGAGAGGTAACGTGCATTGTCAGGGCTAGATGCTAAGCATGGGTGGTTAACCGTTACGCCTTTAGGAAGTTTTTGCTCTAGTAACTTGGCTATGGTCTCTACAGATTTATTGACTCTTTCTACACGTAAAGAGAGGGTTTCTAAACCTATCATAGTCATAAAAGAACCAAAGGCATTGGCGGTCATACCATAGTCACGAATTGCTCTTTTTTTACAAATAGGTATAAACGCCTTCTTTCCCATTTTTTTAACAATTTTATGAATGTCTGCATATTTGTCATTGAGTAACTTATCGTTCTCTGGGTTTACTTCTCTAAAGACTGCAACACCACCTAAGGCTGCAGAGTGTCCAGACATGTTTTTAGTACTTGAATGCACCACTATATCTGCACCCATTTCAAGTGGTCTTAAAAGCAAAGGTGTAGCCGTATTGTCTATCATCACAAGGGTGTCATACTTGTTACAAAGGTCTATAATACCTTGTACATCTGGTAACGTTAAAGAGGGGTTACCTACAGATTCAAATATGACCATTTTTACGCCACTTTTGAGTTTGTTCTCTATGTGTGTAAAGTCATTGACTTCACAAAAACTATTGCTTACACCAAAACGTGCAAGTGTTTCGTTGACCAGTGAATAGGTACCTCCGAAGAAACCTCCTATACAGAGTATTTCATCTCCTGCTGACAAAAATGCTGTACAGACCATGGAGATAGCTCCCATACCTGAAGAGGTTGCAATAGCACCAAAGCCACCTTCTATTTTTGCTACTATGCCCTCTAGTTTTGCATTGGTTGGGTTTCCTACCCTTGCATAAAGTGGCTTATTGACCTGTGCAGAAAATATCCCTTCTGCTTGCTGGGCATCTTCATATCCAAATGCGGCAGAAGGTGTAATAGTCGGTGCAATAGGGCCTACTTTAGAGCCAACATTTTGTACTAGTAGTGTATTGAAGTGTTCGAAGTCTGTTTGGTTGTTCATGTTGTTTCCTAAATCGTATAGTTAAGTACTTGGTTTGCTTGTAATTGGTAGTTTTTAAGTTCAGATAATGGTATGTTAAAAGCTTCTGTAATCTTATTTCTCACATCATCCCAAAATAGTTTTAACCCTACATTATCTGTTTTACACACATCTGAAAAACTATCTGATTCCAATATCAATATAATATCTTTTAGCGTGACATCTTTTAAGTCACAAGAGAGTTTATATCCGCCATAAGCACCTTTAATGCTCGTTAATAGATTTTGCTTTTTAAGTTCAAGAAGTATCTGTTCTAAAAAATTTTGGGGAATGTTTGCATTGGCAGCAATCTCTTTTATTTTAAGGACTTTATCATTTTGATATTTGCTTAACTCTTGCATTGCTGCAACTGCATAAACTGTCTTATTTGAAATGCCTATCATGTCTCAAAAATCCTTTTGCTAACTCTATGGCATAGTATATCTTACATCCTATACAAAAGTCGAATAGTGTTTCTAATAGCGCACAAATAAGTAAAATAGTAGCAAGTGTCGTAGCCAACATTGTCAACCCTGCACTAAGCAACACAACAAGGGTTAAAGAGATGACAAGTCCCAAATAAAGAGCAAAACGCTTAGGGGACTCATCGCAAAGTTTTGGTGCAACACCCCAAGCAGATAAAACAAAGTGTGCCACAAAATTAAATGGACTCAACTTTGCATAACGTAAAGTTCTCACAGAAAAATCAAATAAAAGTACTAAAGCAAAAACCAGAGAATTTGTATAGAGAAAGAGCATCGTAAGGAGTGCCACTTGTAATGATATAACTCTTACCATATTGGCATCTACTCTATGAACAGAAATAGGACATGATGCAGATAAAATTTTGTTAGACACGTAATACCGTTCCTTAATGCTTTAGAAATAGGCTAAAAAATCACCTTAAATTAAAGAAGATTTTAACAAAATATATTTTTAATGTCAAGTAAATCAATGGATTTAAATATATTTAAATCTTTATGAGCCTCAGTGGGTTAATATGCTTAGAGTTCTTTGTTGCTTGAAACATAAGTTTACTAGCAACTTTACCTACTATGTAACCCTTTTTTATTTTAGAACCCACCTTAATATTGGGTGCAATTTTCGATAGTCCTGCATACACCGTATGCATCTTACCGCCATGTGCAACAACCACTACTTTACCTAACATACTACTTTTACCTGCAAACACAACCTTACCATTTAAAATATTTTTAACTTTAGCATTAGATGATGGTGCTTTAAGTGTAATAGACTCATTAAAAATCTTAATTTTATATACAGGATCGATATATGTTCCAAACTTTTTAATAAGCTTTGCACCAGCCAAGGGTGACATTGTCTTATTGCCTCTATAGGCATAGGTTTTTGTTTTTTTATAGGATGAGTGTACTTTTCTTACTTTTGGACTTTTCTTGTACACTTTTGTTTGTGCTTTCCGTGAAGCTTCTTTTGCTTTTTTTGCTGCTAACCTTGCTGATTTTTTAGCTTTTTCTGTCTTTGCATGTCTCACCGCAGCTTTGGCTTCTCTTGCTTTTCTTTTTGCCAATGCTTTTGCTTTACGTACTTTACGTTTATGCTCTTTTTCTAGACGAATTGCCTCTCTCTTTGCTTCAGCACGCTTTCGTGACTCTTTCACCTCTTTCTTGTGTAAAATATTGAGTTTTGACAATGTACTTCGTAAAGAGCTCTGCTTATTGACTAAATTATCTAGCTTTTTTTCATACACTTCTTCATTTTTAGCAAGTTTTAAAAGTGTTTTCTCTTTTGCAAGTTTTTTTTGTGTATACGCATCCCTTTTCTTTTCAATCACCCCAATAGACTTTTTAAGTTTTCGCTGCTCCAGTACTTTACTTTGTTTACTTTTTTCAAGTCCAGAAATATCTTTTTTGAGTATCTGCAACTCTTTGGCATTATGTTTTTTATATGCCTTATAGACCTCATAGGAGATAATAGAGTTTTGTGTAGGTGTACCAATCTGATCCATGGCTAATATCACTGAAAATTGCTCTGAGAGTAAAGAGACAAAGACTTCTTGCTTTTTCGCTATTTCTGTACTTGTAAGCATAAGTACTTGTTCGGAGTCACCAAGTTCAGACTTTAAACTATTATACTCTTTTTCATACTTGTCATACTCTTCAGAGAGATGCTCCAAGTTAGCATCAATCTTCTCTATATCTGCTTCTGCATTTCTTATTTGACTTGCGATTTTGTCTAGTTTTTTACTGGCTTTTTTCTTTGCACTACTTGTGAGAGAGAGATTTTGTTTTGAATTCTTTATTTTACTACTTGTACTTTCGCCATAGAGTAAAGAAGTAAATAGAAAAACTCCAACAATTAAAAGTCTCACTCTTCTATCCCTTTCATTGTAAAGACAACAAAAAATACAGCCACACTCACAATCAATAAAGACGAAGCCAATAAAATAGCGACATCTAGTAGCTCAAAAAGTGCTGGTTGATTTTGTACTAAAATATCTATGCCACTCTCTACTGCCCACTGGTATTTAATAATAAGAAATGTAACACTAGCAATAATCGTAGCAACAAAAGCATCTATTAGTGCCACTTTAAAAAGTACACCAGAACGCAACATGAGGGGTGCACCAAAAATCTCCATCACTTGCATACGCTCTTCATGTGCATATTTCCATATCTCCATCTGTTTAATAATAAGAAAAAGACTTATCATTGCCATAAACCCTATAAACATTTTTAAAATAAACTTGATAAATGAAAAAAGCCTATAAGATGAGCTATAGCTACTCCCAAATGTTTCTACTTTTTGTATCTTCTCATCAGCTTCCAAATCATTTTTTATCTCTTCTAAGACTGAAGTATCTAAATAGGCATCTAAACCAAGTGTATAAAAGTATGGTAGTGAAGAGAGTATATCTTTAGAAGAACTTTCACTCACACCTTTGGCTATCTTTGAAACTATATTTTTACGCTCTATCTGCTCTGAATTTTTCACATGTTTATTGAGTATTTGTAAACTAGAAAGTTCTACTGGTTCTTTACTGACAAGTAGCATAGAATAGCCATCTTTAAGTCCTTGCTCATACGAGTCTGTTGTACGGTCAAAAACCAAGTAAAACTCAATCCCAAACAATATAGCCACCAAAGGCATGATAAACATTAAATGGTTTTTAATGAACTTCATAAATACCTCCATTTTCTATAATAAAATGCCTATAAGGCAAAGAAAAAACCGATGGAATTTTATGTGTTACGACCAAAACTGTTGTTTCAAGTTGCTCACATGCATTCTCCATCAAATCCCAAATAACATTCGATGAATAGTCATCTAGGTTACCCGTAGGCTCATCTGCTAAAATAACCACTGGGTTTTTAGACAAAGCACGTGCGACACCAACACGTTGTTGCTCCCCACCAGAAAGCTCCAACGGGTACTTGTCTGCATGGTCAGCTAATTTTACATGGTTTAAGAGTCTTTGTGCCTGTGTATTTTGAACATCTACTGAATAACCAGCTATCATTAAAGGTAAAACTACATTTTTAGAGACTGTCCATTCATTGACAAGCTTATAGTCTTGAAATATAATACCCAGATGTGTACGCAACTCTTGTAACTTTTTAGGTGTCGTGTTAGCTAAATCTATGCCACCCACCACAAGGTTGCCTTCAGACGCTTTTAGTTGACCGTAAAGTGCTTTTAGTAGTGTTGATTTTCCAGAACCACTTGGACCTGTTATAAAAACAAAGTCACCTTTTTTTATATTAAAACTTGCATCTTTAATAATCTCATTGTCACTATTATCATAGGAAAGGCTCAGATGTGAAGCTGAAATAACATTAGACATTCAATAACTCCATAATTTTCTGGTGTGCTTTGTGGTTTACTTCTGTTTTTACAGGAGGTGACACAAAGTATCTACACGATGTTTTACTTATCATAATATATTTATGTTCAGGTCTATCAAAAGAACCAAAGGCACATTTTATTAGTAAGGTAGCATCGTCTGCTTTAAAGACTCTTTCAAAGTGCACAAAATAGTCATCGAACACCAATGCTTTTTTTGATAATCTAGATTCAAGTCCATCTCTATATTTTACAATATTAAAATTAAAATCCCATGTTCTATTTTTTTCTTTGGAAAGTTCTTTAGCACATACATAGACATCGTAAATATCTTTTTCCTGACGTTTCCACCGTGCTTCATATTTAGACGTGACCTCTAGGTCTTCATTTTTACGTACTTCTACATCTGTTTTGTCAACAGAGAAAAAAGTTTCAAGTGCATACCAAAAGTATTTATCTGAATCAGTACGAAGTTCTAAACGTCCTTTAGGACCAAGCACACGCATAGACTCATCTAAAAAACTTTTACTTATCACTCTTCTAGCGGGTTTTTTATCCCATGGTACAGGGAAGTGTACAAATATTTTTTCACAAATATTAGAAGGTAGCATCTCTAAAAATAATCTTGCATCATAGTTTACAACCCACACATTGTCTAAGTTTTGCAACTCTATTTGTTTAAGTACCTGTTGCGCTGATGGTGTGTGTATCTCTAAGCCTATAAACAACGTGTCAGAGTTCTTCTGTGCTTGATACAATAGGTGTTTACCAGAACCAAAACCTACCTCAACCGAAACTTTTTCTTTTGTATAGACAATACTATCAAAATCTTCAATCTTTTTAAAATACTTTGAAGAGAGTGGTGCTTTAGTATTTGATATAGCTATATTTGAACTCAATATCTCTAAGTCCAATTCATCTGAAACTTTTGCCAATGCCTCTTTCAATATATTGACCTTAAGGGGTCTTGTCACTTTGTCATATTTGAGTAAACTTACTTTCTCATCTGCTTTAATTTGAAGTAAAAACTCTTCACCAAGATGTTCTATACCTATAATCTCATCTGAACTTGTAAGTGACTTTGCATGCAATGTCATAAGCTTACTTTTTTCTAAACGCTGAGCTACAACACTTGTATCAAACGACTTTATCTTTAAATGTGGCACTATCTATCCCTAGAGTGAAATAGCCATAGTTTTACTAGGCTGCATCAAAGCACCATCATAACGTTTAGCAATAACACGGTATTTATAGTGATTTCCTGAATGGATAAAAGTATCTACATACTCAGCTGCTATCTGTCCTTCAACCTCACCTATGGCTGTCCATTGGCTGTTATTCATAGAACGCTCAACAATGTATTTGTTAACACTTTGGTTTGAGTGAGGACGCCACAAAAGCTTTACAACAGTAGGTGTAACTTGTATAGCTTGAGCAAAGTTCACCCCCGCTTCTGCTGCTCTTGTTTTTACATTTAAGAGTGCCCCATGGTTAGACTCTTTACCTAAACTGAATGTTGTAAATGTATAGATATATTCTGTGTTTTGTTTTGCTGTATTGTCTACAAAATGCGTAGCATAAACATTATTCACAGAACCAACTCTTTTAAAGCCTTGGCTACCTTGAGACGGGTAGCCTCTATAGATATTCACACCGTGGATACGACTATCTTCTAGTTTTTTCCATTCAAAACCTACAGAGGTTTGCATAGGCAATGCACGTACCTGTGTAATGGTCTCTAGTGTTCTGTCTTTTTCGTAAATAATGGCACCTTTTATAGCACCACATCCACTAAAGATGATTGAAGTTGCTACCAAGAGTGAGAGGGTTAATTTTTTCATTGAGTATACCTTGATCAAAATATTTATATATATAGTCTGTCATGTCATTAAAAATTGGTGCTTTAAACTCCATCTTTTCACCGCTATGTGGGTGTACCAAATAGAGCAAATATGCATGCAGAAAAACTCGTGGTATTTTATCTCTTTTGGTCTTAAAGCCATATAAATCATCACCTAAGATATGGCGTCCTAACGTGTTCAAATGTACTCGTATTTGGTGCGTTCTTCCTGTAAAAAGTTTAGCGGCTATAAGCTCTGTACCATGTGCCGTGTCTAGGAGTTTTACAAAAGCCGTTTTTGCATCTCTGCCATCTGGCACTACATCCATTTTGAGTCTGTTTTTTGGGTTTCTACCTATGGGCTTATTGACTATAACATTATCTTTTAATGGACAATCAATCAATGCTAGATAATACCGCCCCATACTCTTATCTTGAAGCTGTTCACTAAGCTTTTCATGGGTTTTGTTGTCTTTTGCCACCACCAAAGCCCCTGTGGTCTCTTTGTCTATACGGTGCACTATGCCATGACGTTCTTCCCCACTAATGGTAGAAAGAGAAATCCCTTTATGTATGAGCCAATCTACAAGCGTAGGCTCTTTTACAGAAGGTGCAGGATGTACCACAAGTCCTGAGGGTTTATTTACCACTAATAGGTAGTCATCTTCATACAATACTTCAACATCAAAGTCCACAGGAGGCACAACACGTTTCTCTGCCTCTTTAAACGCATATGCTACTTCATCGCCCTCCACTACTTTAAAACTTGTTTTTACAACAGTCTTACCATTCACAGAAACCAACCCATCTTTAATGAGCTTTTCTACTTGGTTACGGCTTACGTTTAATTCTTGGGTTAGAGTTTTGTCTAGGCGGTTTGGGTTTTTGGTTACAAAATTTCTATTCAACGATACTAACCTTTTTTTCTATTATTTTTAGCTACATTATTTAACTTATCTTGTATGAAATAAAAAATATTATTTTTAAATTTATTTGGCACTTCATCATAAACAAAAATATCAAATGAAATTATATCTGATTTTTTCACTTATGAAGAAATATCTAAAAACATGACAATTTGAAAGATTTTGATGAGTAGTTGGAAATGTTAAGGATGAAGAAAGAAAGGAAGTGGAGACTTTAGTCCCACTCCACAATTATGAATTATAGGTAATTCTACATAACTTGATAATAGTTTGAACATTTAGTGGGACTGAAGTCTCCACTTCCAAAGAGCAATTAAGATAAAGAGCTTAGTCCTCTTTATCTATATCATCCCTATCCCAACGTTCTGGGTCTAAGAAGGTGTCATCGTGTATGTGTTTGAATGAGGCTTTGAACATTTTAAACACGTCTTTGTTATCTGCTTCAAGCCCTGCTAACCACTCTTTTGTAGAGGCTCTAGCATGGGGCATTTTAACATCTTTTAGCATGGCTGGGCAGGCTTCGTCTCCTATGACTCTTAGGTTATTGTCATCTGCGAAGTCACGAAGTTGACGTTCTCTTACTTGTATGAGTGGGCGTATGAGGTGGAAGCCTCTGCTTGTTTTGTAAATGGGTGCTAAGGCTCTCATGCTTCCGTTGTAAAACATGTTCATAAAAAAGCTCTCTACCGTGTCATCGAAGTGATGTCCTAAGGCTACTTTGTTAAAACCGTGCTCTTCAGCGTAACTGTAGAGTGCCCCTCTTCTCATACGTGAAAAATAGCTACAAAAAGAGGAGTTTTCACGTATAGCATCTTGAGAGACTTCAAAAATGTTGGTATCGAACACATGGTGTGTTATTTCGTACTCTTCGCAGTGTTTGGTTAGAAATTCGTAGTGTTCATCTGGCATACCATACTTAATAGTACACGCTTCAAACTCAAAGTTAAAGGGTGCATGTCTTTGTACATGTTTGAGTGCATGTATGAGCGCTAGAGAATCTTTACCCCCACTTAGCCCCACAAGTACCTTGTCACCTTCACCTATAAGTTTAAACTCTGCATTGGTCTTACCTATGACTTTTAGCAGACGTTTACTCATAGGAATAGTCTTACCTTTTCTTCGTCTGTCTACATTATCCATACATCTTTCCTCATTAATCACACGATAGTGTGCCTTGTCGTTCCCAACACCCTTACACACCACTTACGCTTTAGCGACGGGTTGCATCGGCATTTAGTGCCAGAAAATCTAGCAATTTGAGAGGAACGACGATTTTTTGTTTCGTTTTTTCTAAAAAAATGAAAAAAGAACAAAGCCACAATCCAAAGAATTGGAAATACCAACAAATTAAAGAGCAATTATTCTATAGCATCTACCATTGATAGTATAAAATCAGCAGATATTTTCGCTGAACTCTCTAAAAATTCATCGAAGTTAAAACTTGCATCCATGTCTGCACTGTCAGAAATAGCACGCAATATAAAAAATGGAACTTCTAAAGATGAACACACCACTGCAACAGAAGCCCCTTCCATCTCTAAGGCATCTGCTTTAAATTCAGAACCTATCCAGTTTTTTCGTTCCTCATTTGCAACAAATTGGTCACCAGTAGCGATGACCCCCTCTTTAAGCACAAGCCCTTTAGAAACTGCTACTTTTTTAGCCACATTACGCAATGTCACATCTGTGGGAATACACACTTCACCCTCTGGTACATACCCAAAAGGATGACCAAATGCTGTAATGTCTAAGTCGTGTTGACATAGCCCATCTGCGATGATAAGATCACCTATCTTCAAATTATCAGATATTGCACCAGCGACACCTGAAAAGAGTAAAGTATCGCAAGAGAACTTCTCTAAAAGTACAGTAGCTGTAAGTGTAGCAAAAACCTTACCTATTTTAGAGTAAGCAACAACTACATCTTGACCATTATAGGTACCCTCATAGTAGGTATTTGCAGCATAAACTGTACGCTTGACATCTTTTAGCTTCTCAACAATAGGCTCAACCTCTTCAGGCATCGCCCCCATAATGGCTATCTTAGACATCAAGTTCCTTAATAGCAGAAATAGTAGCTTCCAAAGAAGCCATATCCGACACATTAAAATGAGGTTTTTTTGTTGCTTTACGATTAAGTCCTTTGAGTACATTGCCATGTCCAAACTCTATGTAGCAATCGACATCATCATCTATATTTGACATAGAGTGCTTGTAGAGTACAGGCTTCACAAGTTGTTGAGGAAGCAGATTTAGTGCTTCCTCTTTTGTACTGTAAGGCTTAGCTGTTACGTTAGAGACCACAGGTGCAATAAACTCATCTTTAAGCATCTCTTTGAGTTTTGCTTCCAGTGGTGCAGATGCAGACTCCAGTAGTGGACAGTGCGAAGCCACAGACATATCTAGAAGCATCGCTCTTTTTGCACCTGCCTCTTTGAGTACAGAGACAAGCCCTTCAAGGTCTTCTTTAATCCCCGCTATTACTATCTGACCATCTGCATTATAATTTACAGGCCATACTTGTTTTCCATCAGCTCTTTGCTTGTCACATACTTCTTCTACTGCTTCATCTGAAAGTCCTAAACTTACAAGCATCCCAACCGCTTGTGTTGAACATGCCTTAGCCATAAGTTCGCCTCTTAGGTGTACAAGTGCCACTGCATCTAATGCATCTAGTGCTCCTGAAGCCACAAGTGCTGTAAACTCACCCAAAGAGTGCCCCATAGTCAAGACTGGTTTTATGTCAGTAGCATCTGTAAAAAGCTTATGTGCCATAGCACCTACCAGTAAAATAGCTGGTTGCGTGTACTCTGTTTGACCTAAAAGAGGGGTTTCTTGAAAAAGCAACTCTGAAAAATCTATCCCTGTTTTTGTACTCGCATTAATAAGCATTTTTTTTGCTACTGCTGAATTGTCAAAAAAATCTTTTCCCATACCTACTGCTTGAGAACCTTGTCCCGGAAATAAAAATGCACATCTTATTGACATCATTGTCCTTTTGTTATTATAAATTTTTGTATTTTATCATATTTAGGATTATGTACAACGAAAAGTATACCCCAAATAACGAAATAGGATTCTATGAATTTGTTTTATTCTCGTATTTGTGGGATTTGTAAAAAATATGAGTCACACCCTTAGGTTCGGCGATTATGTATACATTCTTAAGTCACTCTAGCAATTAATCTTACTAAAATATTGCCATGTATTAATATTATTTTTTTCTCTTTTACAAAACTATAACACTCTTTTGTAAATTGGCTTGTTGTAACGATATAGACTTCATCTACATCATGTTCATGCATAAGCCCATACATTTCACGCACTACTTTTACTGTTACCTTTGCATCTTCATACTTTTTACATTGTACTATAGCTGTAATACTTTTTCTAAACAAACGATGTTTTTCTATCCATATATCTATACCCCCATCTGCTCCTTTTTTTTCATTGCCTTTTACTTTCCAACCCAATGCAACAAATAGCTCTATGGTTAAAAGTTCAAACTCAAACCATGAGAGTCGTTTTATTTTTTTAAGTGTTTTGTTACGTTTAAGTAAGGTTCTATTCTTAAAGTTTCTATATGATTTACTTAACTTGTAGCTAAATACCATGAAAAAGACTACAAGTATGGCAATAGATTGTATTTGTTCTGTTGTATAGTCTGTCATGATGGTATTATAGTTAGAATTAGAAAGAAATAGTAAAAAGATGGCAAATTGTAATGCTTTTAAGTCCTAAATTTTTTCAGTTTGCTATAGATTTGGCTAAACGGTGTGAGTGTAGTATGGGAGCGTACATATTGTACGTGACCAAACGGAACGAAGCCGTTTAGTCGAAGATATAGTAAAATGGAAAGATTTAGTGGCAACCGCAACCTGTTCCACATGAACCACCCTCTTCAACAGCCCCACCCACAACACCAGATGAAATCTCATCAGCAGTTGCTTCTCTTGCAGAAAGCACAGTAAGCGAGAACATTAAGTCTTTTCCTGCTAGTGGATGGTTAAAGTCAACATTTACTTCTTTATCATCAAATGATTTTACAATCACTTGTACTGTTTGTCCATCTTCACCTTGTCCGTAAAGTGTCATACCTTCTGTTAAATCAACACCTTCAAATTGGTCTTTTGGAAGTGTTTGCATTGCTTCAGGATTTACATCGCCGTATGCTTCAGCAGCATTGACCATAATATCTCCCTTTTCACCTTCATTCATACCCACAAGTGCATTCTCAAGACCAGGGATAATTTGACCTTTTCCAATAATAAACTCAAGTGGCTGACCACCTTTATTTGAGTCTACAACTTCTGTTGTTCCAGCTTCTTTAACTTCGTACTCTATTCCTACTACACAGTTTTCATTTGTAATTGTCATACTTTAAATTCCTATAAAATTGATTTTTGTTATTTTAGCTAAGCAAACTTTAGTAAGCCTTAGAGAGACCACCGCACAACAAAGCCCACTCAATATTTCCTTACAAACCCTAATTTTCAAAATTTCTTCATAAATTTTCATTTTAAATCCCTGCTTATCTAGAATCATAAGCTAATATTACGTTATTAACTGTTAATATTACATCTTTTATAGATAGCCAAGCTACTTTAATGAAAATAAATAATTAGGAAATAAAATGAAAAAATTACTCATAATACTTACTATCATATTAGTATCACTTACATCAGCATATGCTGCTGATCTTGACAATGATGGAGTTAACAATTCAACAACAGACACGGGAAGTATAGTTTTAAACGACTATGACTCAGACAATGATGGTATCGTAGATATGGATGAAGGCATTACTTGTGAAGCAACAGGTGAAACTAAAGAAACCAGTGCATTTAATGGCCTTATTACTATGAATCCTCCTCAAGGTTATAAGTCTTGTAGTAGTAGTAGAGATTTTTATCTTAATTACTGGCCTAACTCTCATGATAGTAGATGTATAGGTAGTTCAAGCTCTACTTCAAGCTTTGCAGTAACTCCAGGAGCGACATACCGTGTAAGCTTTGTTGGAAATGTAGTTTACGCACTAGATGGATATCAAGGGGGGTTAGCAACAGGGCGTATCTCTATGAATGGCCAAACGGTTATAAATGTCAGCTCAGCTGGTACATCGTTCCAAACTTATGAAAAATACTATACAGTACCTGATGGTGTTACCAAAATCAATTTTGCTTTTGCTATTACAATAGCTAATGATCCTGTTCCAAGAAGAGTAAAATTAAATGTAATAAAACTTAATCGAGTTGATGATGTACTCGCATGCACCATAGCCGACACAGACCAAGATAACACACCTGACTACCTAGACTACGATAGTGATAACGATGGCTGTCTAGATGCAATTGAAGCCTATGGAGACCTTGATGCTGCAGGAAGTGATGGAACAGAGTATGGAAG
>JAYEFI010000075.1:0-3542 GCA_034658615.1 Campylobacterota bacterium | reverse complement strand
TCACCATACGCATCGTTAGTTACATATGCGTCTAAGTCATCTACATTTGCTAGTAGGAACCTAAATGTATTACGTATCTTTCTATACTGTTCTGCTGTCTGCTTGAGTATCTCATCTGATATTTTCAAGTCAGATTGATAGTCTGAAAGAGCTACCCATAGTCTGAGTATCTCAGAGCCATACTGCTTGATGACTTTGTCCGGAGCCATTACATTCCCTTTAGACTTAGACATCTTCTCACCCTTTTTGTCCACAGTAAAACCATGCGTGATGAGGGTTTTATATGGAGAAACACCATTGACTGCAGAAGAAAGTAACAATGACGACTGGAACCAACCTCTATGTTGGTCAGAACCTTCTATGTAGAGTGACGCGGGGTATTGCCCTGCATCATAGTTACCACTACCAAGTACTGAGTTCCAAGTAGAACCAGAGTCAAACCATACATCCAAAATATCTGTTAGTTTTTCTAAATCATCAGGGTTATATTTACTACCACTTGGTAATAACTCTGCATTACTCATAGAGTACCATGCATCTGCACCATGTGTGTCAAATAGATTTGCCACATGTTCCAAAACATCTGCATCAAAGATGACTGCTTTGGTACTCTTGATTCTAAAGAATGCTATAGGCACACCCCAAGAACGCTGACGAGAGATACACCAGTCTGGTCTCCCCTCTATCATCGGTTTGAGTCTATTTTTAGATGTTTTAGGGTAAAACTCTACATCTTCTATGGCATTAAGTGCTGTGTCACGTAACGTCTCTTTCACACCCTCAGCCTTGTCATCTATAGAGATGAACCACTGGTTGGTTGCTCTGTATATAAGTGGCTTTTTCGTTCTCCAACAGTGTGGGTAGGAGTGAGTAAACATAGATTGTTTAAGTAAATTATCGCCAAGTATTTCTAAAATTGGCGCATTCGCTTTAAAAATGTGCATACCTACAAATGCTTCAGGGGTAGGAAGTAAGTTAAGTCCTACGACTGACTCATCATAACAGCCACGCTCATCTACAGGCATAACAACTTCTAAGTCATTAAGCAATCCAACTTTGTAGTCATCTTCACCATGACCT
The DNA here is from genome assembly GCA_034658615.1 of Campylobacterota bacterium. Classification (GTDB taxonomy): domain Bacteria; phylum Campylobacterota; class Campylobacteria; order Campylobacterales; family Sulfurovaceae; genus Sulfurovum. Next base: position 2,462 of record JAYEFI010000075.1, on the reverse strand, counting down.
GGTGCTGTATGTACACACCCAGAACCACCATCCATAAGTACATGTTCGCCAAGTACTATCTTAGATGAACGCCCATTTACTGGGTTGATTGTAAGAAGATGTTTCATTTCTGTAGAGGCTATCTTACGTGAAGCATGACCACTTACTACACCTTCTTCTATCATCGCATCAAATCTTGCTTCAGCGACAATGTGACCATCTGAAGTCAATACGTACATTTCTTCAGGATGAAGCGAGATTCCTGTATTGGCAGGAAGTGTCCAAGGTGTCGTAGTCCAAATGACAAGTCCGGCTTTACCCTCTACACCTAAAGTCTCTTTGGCTGCATCACTCAGTTCAAAATGCACATAGATAGAATAATCTTCTTTATCTTCATACTCCACCTCTGCATCTGCTAACGCTGTACGTGCAGCCCATGACCAAAATATAGGTTTATGACGTTCTACAAGCAGACCTTTTTTCGCCACTTCACAGAGTGTACGGTAAATGTTCGCTTCAAATTTAAAGTCCATCGTCACATAGGGGTTCTCCCAATCAGCGATAATCCCTAACTGTTTAAAGCCATCTCTTTGAATGTCTACAAACTTTGCAGCGTGTGCACGACAAAGTTCTCTAAACTTCTCTGTTGGCAATGCTTCTTTTTTAGTTTTACCAAGTTTCTCTTCTACTTTTTGCTCTATAGGCAAACCATGACAGTCCCAACCTGGCGTCATACGTACCGCTTTACCTTGAAAATAGTTGTACTTTAAAATGATGTCTTTAAGTGTCTTGTTAAGTGCATGCCCTATGTGTATGTCACCATTGGCATATGGAGGACCATCATGAAGTGTAAACATTTCAGCATTAGCTCTCTTAGCTTTCATCTGCTCATAAATATCAGCATCGTACCAAGCATTATATTTTTTAGGCTCATTATTGGGAAGGTTTCCACGCATTGGGAAGTTAGTTTTAGGAAGGAGAAGTGTGTCTTTAAAATCCATGTTTGATAATACCTTAGTCTTATATTATCGTGAGATTATATCTAAAAGATGATTACAAAAGACTGTGCCTCGTTATGACACACTTTGTGAAGATTTTTGTTATAATAACTATATGAAAATGAATTATATAAATGTAGAAAATATCATCAAAAAACTAGTATCACAAAATCAAACCATCTCCTTTTCGGAATCTTGCACAGGTGGGAGAATTACTGCAGCATTTACAGCTATCTCAGGTGCATCTGCAGTTCTAAATGGTTCTATGGTGACTTACTCCAATGACATAAAACATTCATGGCTAGGTGTAGAAAACGAAGTGCTAGAAAACTATGGAGCAGTGAGTTCAGAATGTATAGTACAAATGCTAGCTGGTATCCAAAAAGCCACAGACTCTGACTATGCTTTAGCGGTTTCTGGTGTTGCAGGACCTACGGGAGGGTCAGATGAAAAGCCTGTAGGAACAGTCTATATAGGCTTACTTACACCCACTTCACAAGAAGTATTTCACTGTCTTTTTGATGGAGATAGAAGCTCTATACAAGAGCAATCTACAGCTTTTGCCATTAGAAAATTAGACGAATATTTAAAAATTTAAAATTTTTACCCAAAATCTATTGACAATAAAGTCACTCTTGGCTATAATTCCGTCCACTTATTCAAGTAATAGGCGTGTAAAATATGACCTTTTAGCTCAGTTGGTAGAGCAATTCCCTTTTAAGGAATGGGCCCATGGTTCGAATCCATGAAGGGTCACCATTAATATCGTCTTCAGCAGACGGCTTACAAAACTTATTTTTGTTAGTAAAAGCTGATTTTATAGTGTCATGTGCGGTGGTAGTTCAGTTGGTTAGAATACCTGCCTGTCACGCAGGGGGTCGCGAGTTCGAGTCTCGTCCACCGCGCCAGTGTGACCTTTTAGCTCAGTTGGTAGAGCAATTCCCTTTTAAGGAATGGGCCCATGGTTCGAATCCATGAAGGGTCACCACTATAAAACGTAAAACTTAATGTTACGGTCGCTTAGCTCAGTTGGTAGAGCGCTACCCTTACAAGGTAGATGTCACAAGTTCGAGTCTTGTAGCGACCACCATATTTTAACAATATATGTTTAGTCCCATGACCCTTTCATCTAGTGGCCAAGGATATTACGTTTTCAACGTAAAAACAGAGGTTCAAATCCTTTAAGGGTCGCCAAAGTTTAAACAGATAATACGGTCGCTTAGCTCAGTTGGTAGAGCGCTACCCTTACAAGGTAGATGTCATAAGTTCGAGTCTTATAGCGACCACCATGACAATCGTCTTCAGCAGACGGCTCACAAAACTTGTTTTGTTAGTAAAAAGTTGACTTACTTTTAAAGTAATTTTAGTACAATACTTTTCAGCCTTTCAATAGGTTTATGCGCGGTGGTAGTTCAGTTGGTTAGAATACCTGCCTGTCACGCAGGGGGTCGCGAGTTCGAGTCTCGTCCACCGCGCCACTACTTT
>JAYEFI010000074.1:0-13895 GCA_034658615.1 Campylobacterota bacterium | reverse complement strand
TAACACCTGAAGCATGATACTCTTCATCCATAAAAAGCATATCACCTTTACGTACCAACGCCTCAATAAGAGCCATATTTGCTAAGTACCCTGAGCCTACTACCAAACCCTCTTCAAATCCATTTTGCTCTGCGATTTCACGTTCAAATATTTTGTGTATAGGGTGATACCCATTCACAAGCATACTCGCCTTAGGACTCACCGTCGTATATTCATTCACAAGTTTCACTGCTTTTTTAAACTGTTTTTTATTACGCGACAATCCTAAGTAATCATTAGAAGCCAAGTCATCTAAAGTGACATCAAACACTCTACGTTCTCTAAGTCGTCCTGCTTTTTTAAGGGCTTTTAATTCGTTTTCATACATTATTTAACCTTTTATCCAAGGCAACAAAACCTCAACCTGCAAACCCATTGCCGTACTCTCATATCCATCTACGGACTTGATATACTTCTTACAAAACCCTTCCACCATACAACCTCCTGCTTTACCTTGCCATAGCCCACTTTCTAAGTAAGCTTCCAAGTCATCCTCTTCAAACTTTGAAAAATGATAATGTGTGGCTGATATGTCAGAAAAAGCCAACGTTTTTGATTTGTAGTGAAATGAAGAGATAATGGAAATCGTCGAAGCACTTTGTATGTTTAAAATGCGTCTTGCATCTTCTGCACTCTTAGCTTTTCGTAAGATACTCCCATCGTATGCTGCGATGACTGTGTCAGCACATAAAAGTGGTATATCCAATCCAAATTCACGAATGGCAGCATCAAGTTTACCTTTACTTGCAGTATAGACAAAATCTTTAGCTACTGTAGTCAGGATAGTTTCTTCATCGTACTGGGGTGACTTTTGAACAAATTTCACACCCGAATTACTCAGCAGTAATGCCCTTGATGGTGAGTTAGATGCAAGATGTATCATGATAGCACCTTACATACCTCGTAATGACACACCCATCCAAAGTGCCACAAGTCCTAAGACAATATTCAGTGGCAAAAGGACATTAGGTATCCACTTCATTTTGGCTTTTGCCAAAGCAATTTCACCTTGATTGAACAACTTCCATGCCTTTGCACGTCTGATGTACATATAGGTAAAGTTCACTGTCATAATTGTCCAGATGATTTCTTTTGAAAGAAAAAGTGTTTTTAAATCACCTTTGTGACCCCCTGTAGCAATAGCCATAATAAGCCCTGTTGCAAAGAGTGCCATAATGAAAAATATGACTAAGTTAAAAAGCCTACCCGTAGTTTGTAGCGTGATACCCAAGCGTTGTTTTGCTTCTAAAATATCTACAATTTTATGACTCTGTAACATTTGTGCATCTGTCACTCCACCTCTTGCAATGACAGGATGAACTGCTACACGTATGGCTATCATACCACCTACCCAAATAAATGCAGAAAGTACATGTAAAAAAACAATAAAGTGTCCATTCTCAGCAAATAATTCAGTCATTATACATTCTCCTCTAAATACTTTAATGCTTCTGCCGTGGCTTCTACTATTTTCGAAGCATCTTTCCCTCCAGCTTGAGCAAAGTCTGGACGACCACCACCTCCACCACCAAGTATAGGGGCTATCTCTTTTATCCAGTTACCTGCTTTTATAGATGTCTCTTTAGAACCACAAGCTATCATCACCTTATCGCCTTTCTTTTGAAAAAGCATAATGGCAATGTTAGGGTATTTATTTTTCGCTTCATCTATAAGCTCTTTAATATCTCCAGACTCCACCTCTTCAACAATCACATTTACACCATTGACCTGTGTTGATGTAAGTTCAGTTTTTGTCACAGTTTGTGCGGCCTGTACATCTGCTTTTAAAGACTTCACTTGCTCTTTAAGCTTCGCAATACCTGCTAATGGGTTTACATTTTTAAGTTCTGTTTTTATAGTATTTAACTCATCTCGTAAGGTATTTACCGTCTCAACAGCTACATTACCACATACTGCTTCTATACGACGAACCCCTGCGGAAACACCAGACTCTTTAGTGATTATAAACAGACCAATTTGTGCTGTGTTACCCACATGGTTTCCACCACAAAGTTCTATAGAGGACTCACCTATGCTTACCACACGTACTTTGTCTCCATACTTTTCACCAAATTGTGCTTTTGCTCCTAGCTCGCGTGCAGCCTCTATGTCTATTTCCTGTGTCTCTGCAGGTTGTGCTGTAGATATTTTATGGTTTACCCACGCTTCAACTTTAGCTATCTCCTCAACTGTCATGGCCTTAGGGTGAGAGAAGTCAAAACGTAAACGTTTGTCATCATTGAGTGAACCTGCTTGTGCTACATGGTCTCCAAGTACTTCGAAAAGTCCAGCATGCAGTAAGTGTGTAGCAGAGTGGTGTTTTTCTATCTCTGCTTTGTTACTATCAACAGTCGCCCTTACTTCATCTCCTACAGAAAGCTTACCTTCTATCTTTGACAGATTCATCTCTTGAAACTTTTGAGTATCTAGCACATTTATTGTCGGGATGGGGGCAACCTGACCTACAAGTGTTCCTTTGTCACCTACCTGACCACCAGATTCAGCGTAAAATGGTGTTTGAGCTAACATCACCCAACCACTACCATCTATAGACTCTACTTGTTTAAACGCTTCATCTAGTAGAGCCAATACCTTAGTATTTGATTCTCTGTTATCGTACCCAACAAAACTGTTTAATCCATGCACCTCTTTCAGTACTTTAAAGTCTCCGGTCGCTGCTGCGTCACCCGTACCTTTCCATGCAGCTTTAGACTGTGCTTTTTGTTTTGCCATTGATGCATCAAACGCTTCTACATCTAAAGCAATATTTTTTTCTCTTAGCATATCTTCTGTGAGATCAAGAGGGAAACCATAGGTGTCATAAAGTTTAAATGCCACTTCACCATTGAAGCTTTCTTTCGTCACTTCTAGCTCTTTATTGAAAAGTTTTATACCCGCTTCAATCGTCTCAAAGAAACGCTCTTCTTCTAACTTCATAGAAGCTTTTATCGACTCTGCTCTTTCAGCTAAATAGGTATACTCCTCACCCATAGTAGCCACAAGTGTATCTACCATGGTATGCATAAATGGCTTACGAAGTCCCAACAAGTAACCATGACGAATAGCCCTACGCATGATACGACGAAGTACATACCCACGTCCTTCTTTGTCAAAGTTCACGCCTTGTGCAAGTAAAAAAGAAACTGAACGTAAATGGTCTGCTATCACTCGGTACGATGCAGAGTTAGATGCATCATAGTCATACTTAGCACCTACGAGTTCACCTATTTTGTCTAAAAATGGCATAAAGAGTGAAGAGTGGTAGTTATTGAGTACACCCTCTTTTATGGCAACCACACGCTCTAGCCCCATGCCTGTATCTATGCTCGGTTTAGGCAGTGGATTCAATTTTCCAGATGCATCTCTGTCATACTGCATAAATACCAAGTTCCAGATTTCTAAAAATCTATCTCCCTCTCCACCCATGTAGTCTTCAGACCCAGAAAAATGCTCTTCACCTTGGTCATAAAATATTTCAGAACAAGGACCACATGCCCCTGTGTCACCCATGGCCCAAAAATTCTCTTTGTCATCAAACTTTACGATGCGGTCTTTACTGATATGCTTTTGCCAAAGTGCATAAGCTTCATCGTCATCTTCATGGACAGTCACCCATAGTTTTTCTATGGGGAGATTAAGGTACTTTTCTGATGTAATGAACTCCCAAGAGTACGCCATCACTTCTTCTTTAAAGTAATCTCCAAAAGAGAAGTTTCCAAGCATTTCAAACAGTGTATGGTGTCGTGCTGTGTACCCAACATTGTCAAGGTCATTGTGCTTTCCACCTGCTCTTAAACATGTTTGACTAGAGGTATTACGAGGAGGGTTAGGAATAGGAGCATCACCAGTAAAAATACTTTTAAACGGAACCATACCCGCATTCACAAACATAAGTGTACCATCGTCATCAAGTGGTACAAGTGGTGCTGAAGGCACAAGTGTATGCCCTTTAGATTGGAAGTAGTCTAAAAAAGATTTTCTAATATTCATACGTAAAATATCCTAAAAAATAGGGCTTTTTACCCTATGAAATGATTAAAGATATTTTATCGTAAAAGTGGTTATTTGGAGGTAAAGTGATAGAGGTAAGACTTTTTGAAGAATAAAGGAAACTTCTAAAGTGAGAAAAATCTCACTTTATTTTGCTAATAACGGTATCTAGTAAAACTTTATCATTTCTTTAAAGGTAAAATACACAGGCATCATCTATATTGTAGTCAAAACTGCCATCACCATAGGTTGAACTTACACCAAACAATGCACACTTATAAGGTATATTTCCTTTACCCTCATGTGTATAGTCAACAATACGCACAACATCATCAAAACTATCTCCATAAACACCATTTAATCCATCAAAATCAAACAGACAGTTGTCTGGTGGCAAAAATGTAAACTCACCATTATTAAGTGTGGTCTCCCACCTTGTCATGGAGTCACATTTGTACGGTATGCCTCCATAAGAGTAGCCATTTTCATCTACTAAGAAGAGTGTTACAAGTTCATCATTATGATGATTACTGTTACTGCTACCACAGCCACTCAAACCCAATACAGTTACTATTGCAAATACCATAAAAATCATCTTTTTTTTCATCACAAATCCTTTCATATATTCTTTATAGTATAGTACTATTGTGTACTATTTGTGTGCGCTATTGTTCACTACTTAAAATTCCCAAATACAAGTGGAGCTTTCAAGTCAAGCTTTTTTACCTCAGTCATCACAGCCTGTAGATCATCTATCTTTTTACCCGATACACGTACTTCATCACCCTGTATTGACGGTGTAACTTTAAGTTTTAATGCCTTTATAGCTTTTACTATCTCTTTGGCTTCATCTTTTTCTATACTATCAACTATCTTATAGACAATCTTTGTATTACCTCCTGAGATACCCTCAGTCTTCACTTCTTCCAGTGACTTTCCTGCGATGTTACGCTTAATCAGTTTTGAAATGAGTATGTCCTTAAGTGCATCTACCTTATCTGGAGAAGAAGAACTCAAAGAAAGTACTTTTCCTGCTTCATTTAAATTTATCTCTGCCGTCACACCCTTAAAATCAAAACGCGTCTTTAGCTCTTTTTGAGCCATAATCACCGCATTTTTCATCTCCATCATGTCTAGCTTTGCTGTTATATCGAAATAGTGGTCTTTTGCCATTTTTAGTTTTCCTTTTATTTTATTTTTCGCATTTTTTCATTACGTCTTTATCGAAACTTATTTTACCATAGCCTTCAAGTTTAGCTTTTGTACAGATAAGTGCATCTACAAAATCTATATTTTTGTCACAAAACATTGTCAAGGCTTCTAGCAAAATATGCTTATCATTATTTACGACACCTCTTAGTGACAATATCTCTTTTAACGATTCAACTGTCACAACTTTGGGTTCTTTGTACCCTCTCTTCATAACAAATAAAACTTCCATAATCACTTCACCAAGTATTTCTACTTTTAACTCATTATTATAAATTTCATTTAGTATTTCTACACTTTCAAGATGTAACTTCTCAACATCTGCTGCTAAAAATCGAATGATGACATTGGTATCAATCAGTGAAACCATATTTTTCCTTCATAGCTTCCATCATCGCTTCTTCTTTTGCAGCTTCTAGGTCTTCTATAACGATGCCTCTATTTTTAGCTCTAACTTGAGCTTCGGCAGACATCTGCTCTATAATATTGGGCTTGTTTACATCATGTATCGGATAAACCACTGCCACTTCTTTATTTTTACGCTTATCTACTATGGTCAATGCTTCCGTAAGATGGGTCAATATCCCCATATTTTTCTGAAGTTCACCTATGCCTATGGTTTGCATATGGAGTCCTTTTATATAAACTTTATTTTATTATATATAAATAGAGGGGGTTTGTCAAATTTAATATCTTCAGTTATCACTATGCAATATTAATTTTTCACAGTTGCATCAATCCCTATCAACCAAACTGGAACAGAAATAACTTTAGAAAAATCTTCAATAATTTTTTTACTCTTTTCAAATGTAACAATGCCTTCACTTAACATACTTTCTAGATTTCCAGTTGGAACAATATAAATCAAACAATCTACTGAATTTTGCACATCAGCCTTTAAAACTTTAAAAAAATCTCTATAAGCAAGAGCCCAATTTCCAAACTGTATTTCTCCAACTATTAAAGGTATAGCTTCATTGGATTCTATATCATTATAAATATTTTGACCTTTCAGCTCTAAATTTTTCAATGCATTAGCAATATCTTGCAAATCTTTATTTTTTTCTAAAAATTTATTCCACCTTGCTTCTCCATCAGCGTATTGTAAGCTTCCAAAACATAAATTTCTTAAGGCTATCAAATTCTTATGATGATTTAATATTGCAAAGTCAAAGCCCCCAATGGCACTCTTTTCAGAACTAAAGTAAAAAACTCCATTCTCTTCATATACTTCAAATTTAATTTCTAAACTTTGAATATTTTGAAGTAACTTACGTATTTCTATATTTAACTTCGTAGCTCCTATTGCGACAAATTCTTCTTGTTTTTTTCTCTTAATTCTAGGGTCAATATCAATTTTAGATTTTAATGATGTTGTTAGTTTTTCTTTTAGCTCACTATATGTATTGACTATTTCAAAAGCATGATGATGAAAATATTCATCTGATATAAATAAGTCAATATTTTTTTTCTTTAACCAATCCTCTTTTTCTTCATCTGTTAATTTAGATTTCATCAATCAACCTTTTCCCAATTCTCTCAACAATACCAATCACCAAAGCATTACCCATCAAAAAAGCACGTTTAGTATCTAAAACTCCTTCTGTATGGTTATCAGGGAACATATTAAGTCTTTCAAGTTCTACAGGGGTAAGTCGTCTATGCTTACCATCCACAAAGACTACATGCTTAAATCGAGAAGCACTAGCTCCCCCCTCACCTGTAATAATAGTACGTGAGGCTCTATCTAATCCATCAGGAAAGCTCATTTTACCTTCGCTGTATTTATATGTATGCCCCGTAGTTTTATTAACTCTGTCAAAAGATTTTGCACCTTTTTGATACTGCCACTTTTCTAGCTCAACATCATCTATATAAAATTCTTTAGGTACATCTTTTTCATTAATAAGTATATCACCTAATGTTGTACATTCATCAGTATAATTAGCCGTAACTCTTGCGGTATAATAAATACCATCTACCATATATCCACTTTCCCAAAAAGCATTCTTTTTAGGAGTTTGTGTGTTGAAGTTATCTGTGATATCTACTAGATCATCACTAAGATTCTGAGAAATAATAATCTCTTCAGTAATACCATTTATTGGAAAAGTTTTTGTAAGTAGTGCATCTTTATTAAATATATCTATAGCTTTTGATTGAGCTAATGTTTTATATGGTTTTGTGCCTTTTTTATATGCCAAGATAAACACACGCTTTCTACGTTGTGGCATACCGTATTCACTTGCATCAATGACTCTCCATTCAACTGCATACCCAAGAGAATTAAGAGAAGATAATATAATCGCAAAATCACGACCACGTTGAGATGCAGGGGACTTTAAAAGTCTATCAACATTTTCTAAAATAAGATATTTCGGGGCTTTTGATTTTTTTTGAGAAAGTATACGATGGATTTCCCACCAGAGAACACCTTTTTTTCCCACTATTCCATGCGCATTTTTAAGTGAAGATGCAACAGAATAATCTTGACAAGGGAAACCACCTACAAGTAAGTCATGTTCTGGAATATCTGTAGTATCTACTTTCGATATATCTTCATTTGAGTGGTTCTCAAAACCGAACCTTGCCATATATACATCAGATGCATGTTGCATCTTTGTAGAAGGTTCCCACTGATTACTCCAGACAATATCAAACTGGCTACTACTATTTGATGCTCTTTCAAGCCCAAGTCTAAATCCACCAACGCCTGCAAATAATTCTATAGTTCTCAAACAAGTATGTGTATCTGAAATCATAGATTTATTCACGGTTTCTCCTATATTATAATTAAAAAGATTATGTGCTGTCATTGTATCATCCTTTGATATTAATATCAAATTATGACATAATGAAATCTATTTTAGTAAAAGTATGTCAAATTGAGATACTTTTAAGTAAACGGCTCATATTATGAGAAGATTATCTCAAGTAATCACATCATATTTGATACGATTACTTCTCAATCCTCATCATAGCAATATCACCATACACCACATCAAGTTTTCCAAGTGCCGTCATAGCATCTTGCATTTTAGACTCTTTGCAGGCATGTGTTGTGAAGAGAAGTTTTGCTCTTTCGTCTGCTGAGTGTGGTTTTTGGAGCATGGCTTCTATAGAGATACCAAACTCTCCAAGTGTAGACGTAATAGAGGCTAATACACCACTCTCATCTGTCACTTCTAGTCTTAGGTAGTACTGAGTGACAATGTCACCTTTAGGTAGTAGTGTAAGTCCAGACTCTAAGCCTTTTTTGTACCCAAGCATAGGCCCTTGGTTTCCACGTACAATATCTACAATGTCAGCTATCACTGCTGACGCTGTAGCATCTCCACCAGCTCCTGGTCCGTAGTACATAGTCTCACCCACACGGTCACCTATGACCGTAACTGCATTCATGACACCATCTACTTTAGCTATCATAGAGTCTGCTGGTATCATAGTTGCGTGTACACGTAACTCTACACCATTCCCAACTTTTTTAGCGATACCTAGTGACTTGATTTCATAACCAAACTCTTTAGCGAAGTCTACATCTGTGCTTGTGATGTTTTCTATACCTTCAATCAAAATGTCTTCTGGTTTTGCATCTATGCCATAAGCGATACTTGCCAAAATGAGTAGCTTATGCGAAGCATCAAACCCACCTACATCAAATGTTGGGTCTGCTTCTGCGTAGCCTAGCTCTTGTGATTCTTTGAGTATCTCTTCATATTGTGCACCATGGTTTATCATATTCGTAAGCATATAATTACATGTACCGTTCATAATACCCTGTATAGAGTCTATATGATTCGCTGAGAGTCCATTACGTAAGGCACCTATGATGGGTATACCACCAGCTGTACTTGCTTCATACATAAGAGGTATCTCACCTGCTATGGCTTGAAGTTCATAACGGTGATAGGCTAGTAGTGCTTTGTTTGCAGTGACCACTGCTTTGCCATTTTCTAATGCTTTTTTCACTAATGCGTAAGGCTCATCTACCCCACCCATGAGTTCTACAACAATGTCTATCTCTGGGTCATCAACCACGTCTAGTGGATTGTCGGAGAGTATAATACTTACACCTCTGTCTTTGTTAATATTTTTAACTACACCAGACTTTACGACTATTTTTTTTCCTGCACGTGCTTCTATGATGTCTGCATTTTCTTCAAGTATATTTGCAACACTTGTACCTACTGTCCCTACACCGAGTATGCCTATTTTAACCATTTTTCTTATTCTCCTCTTCCACTTTCTTGAGGAATTTTCTAATATTTTTTGCTGCCTGACGGATACGCTTTTCATTTTCTATAAGTGCTATACGTACATATTCATCACCATACTTACCAAAACCAATACCAGGACTCACGGCAACTCCTGCTTCTACAAGTAGTCTTTTGGCAAACTCCATACTTCCCATGTTACGACAACTCTGAGGAATTTTACCCCAAATAAACATCGAAGCATTTGGTTTACCCATTTTCCAACCTGCATTACTAAATGACTCCAACATAACGTCACGTCTTGTTTGGTAACGAGGTATTATCTGTTCATCTGGAACATAATGATGCTCATCAAGTGCCACAGTTGCAGCAACTTGTATAGGCGTAAACATACCATAATCAAGCCATGATTTTATGCTCTGAAGTGCCCCTATAAGCTTTTTGTTACCTACCACAAAACCTACTCTCCATCCTGCCATATTGTATGACTTTGAGAGCGTATAGGCTTCTACTGCCACATCTTTAGCACCTTCTACTTCCATGATTGATGGTGTCTTATACCCATCAAAGGTAATATCTGCATAAGCAATATCTGAAATAATATAAAAACGTTTCTCTTTTGCAAGTGCTACAAGTCGTGTATAAAACTCTGGTGTTACAGTGGCTGTACTTGGGTTATGCGGGAAGTTTACCACTAAAAATTTAGCCTTAGGAATAGAGTTATCTAAATGGTCTTCTACATCTGCTAAAAATTTATCTTCATCTACTTCAAAAGTCTCTTCATTGAAAGTAAGTTCCATCTTCTCTACATTTGCACCAGCCAAAATAAATGCCTGTGAGTGTATAGGGTATGTAGGGTCAGGGACAATGGCTACATCGCCGGGGTTGGAAATAGCTTGTACCAAATGCACATACCCCTCCTTAGAACCCATAGTTGCAACAATTTCACTATCTGGATCTAGGGTGACATCATACTTACGCTTATACCATTTTGCCATAGCCAAACGAAGTTTATAAATACCCTTACTCGCTGAGTAACCATGTGTTTTTGGTTTTTGTGCTGTCTCACATAGCTTGTCAATAATGGGCTGAGGTGTAGCAGCATCAGGGTTACCCATAGAAAAGTCTATGATGTCCTCACCCTTTCTTCTTAATTCCATTTTAAGATCATTAATCTCCGCAAAGAGATACTTTGGTAGTCTATTTATCTTGTCAAATTGAATTTCATCAAACATATTGCACTCTCTTTTTATTGATATATTTTACCATTTTTTCCAACCACCCTGCTTGACATACTCACCTTTACTTAATGGCGTAATACCATCTTCAGTCACTTTAAAGTAATTTTCTTTACCACTATTATAATTTTTTGTTTCTTCATTATGCGTCAATGTAAATTCTGCTGCAGATGTAGCGATAAGCCAACGCTTATTATCGCTTACATCAATTTCATATGTATCAGATATAGAAAAATGATCTCTTTTTTTATTGGACATATTGACCATACCGAACCATAGTCTTGTTTTAGGTTTAAGTACTACCTTTTGACTTTTCTTAGCAGATACAACCTCTGGCGTTGGTGTCACTATTGCCTTAGGAGTAGGCGTAACCGTTGCTTCAATTTTTGTATCTGCAACCACAGTAGTCTTGTTGGTGTCAGACATAACTACACTAGAAGTGTTTTTATCTGTGCTATTTACTTCAGTATACTCTTCGTTGCTGGAACCTATAACAATAACATTGTCACTTTCACTTATCTGTGCATTGGCTATGGCTACTCTTTCTTCTTCAGTAACATCATTGTTACTCTCAATACCCACTGACGCTAAAACACTTTTAATACTCAAGCCATCATTCTCTTCAGGTTCATTTTGAGTATTTGTTGTTGTATTCTGTTCATTACTATCTACATGCAATTTAGTAGATACATTAGATTCATTTAATGAAAGCATGTTTCCTAGAGTATTTTGACTAAACTGTGAAAAGAAATACCATGATGCATACGCCAATAAAGCAAAAATGAAAAAGAAAAACCACTTTGAATTCCCTTTTTTCTTGTCCTCTAAAGGTAACCCTATACTCACACTAGATGCAGCACTTTCATGTGTCTCATAATACGCTATTGCTGTCTTTTTTAAAGGCTTTAAATCAACATCATACTCACGTTCAATAATCGATATAAATCCTAATGCCTTTGGTCTCGTTAAACTTGAAAAATCTTCCGCAATCATATATTCTAAATTATTTTCAGATATATTGGTTGTTTCACTCATAGTTTTTAAACTATATTTTTCAACAATATCACTTAATTGCATGGCCCATCCTATGTATTAATATTCCTGCTGCAACACTCACATTGAGAGAGTCAAATGCATGCTTCATTTCTATTGAAACCTTATGGTTTACCTTATTGACTACTTTTTTAGACAAGCCTGTACCCTCAGACCCTAAAACTAAAATACGTTTTTTATCAAATGTCATATTTTGTACATTTTCACCATCCATAGCTGCTCCATAGATTTTAAATCCTAACTGCCCTAGTTCATTAAAGTTATCTAAAATATTTCTTGAAATCATAAATGGCATATCGAGTAAAGCACCTGAACTGGTACGTGCTATGGCTGCAATATTTAACTGTTTTACACCCGTAGCAATAATAGCATCTGCACCCAGTGCATACGCAGAACGCACTATGGCTCCTATATTACCCACATCTGTTAGACCATCTAGCACAACTATGAAGTCATGTTGTTTTACTGTAGCAAAGTCTGTTTCTTCATAGGCATCCATTTCGACAAGTAAGCCTTGGTGGTTACCACCTTTTGCCATAGACTGTGCCCATTTCTCTTCAAGAAACTTAATGTTGTCATGATATTGATGAAACAATGCCTGTGGCAAAATGTTTTTCTTTGCAATATAAACTGTTTTTATTTTCTCTGTATGATGCTCAAGAGCATGCAAACAAACTTGTTTTCCATATATAATCATAAAAGAGATTTTATCTAATTTCTAATTAATGTTTGATACCACTCTTTGACAGATTTATCACTCAATTGTGCCAGGAGCTTCGCCTTAGGTTTGGGAGGTAAGTCTGAATGTAAAATTTGAGAAAAGGAAAGTGTTTGTTCTAGCACTTCTTTTGCCTTAATCACCACTACCCACTCACCACGAATGGTTAAAGCTTTAAATGTTTCTTTGAGTGCAGTGGCTGTTCCTCGGTAGTATGTCTGGTATTTTTTACTCAACTCTTTTGCTAAAAACAATTCTCTACTTTCATCTACCAATTCAATCTCATCTAAAAGTTTTTCTAACCTATGTGGAGATTCATAGAGTACGGTATTGTAGCCATTATGCATAGCTTCATTTAAACTTTTGGCTCTCTCTTTGCCTTTATGGGGTAAAAAAGCATAAAAAAGAAACTTTCCTTCTTCAAAGCCAGATGCAGCGTAAGCTGTAGTCACTGCCGATGCACCAGGTAGTACATCGTACTCTATGTCATTGGTTTGTGCGTAGGCAACAAGAAGTTGACCAGGGTCAGATATTACTGGCATGCCAGCATCACTAACATAAACAACTTCTTTGTCTCCTAGTGTGCTACCCAACGCATCTAGACGTTCTTGTCCGTTATGCTCATTAAAGGAGTAAAAATCTGCTTCAGGGTACGTCATAGAAAAACGCTCTTCTAGTAATCTTAAAAGCCTTTTTGTTTGACGTGTATCTTCACACAAAAAAAGTGTCGCTTTTTCAAAAGTCTTTATAGCACGTATGGTGATGTCTTGGGGGTTTCCAATCGGGGTTGGTACAAATGTAAGCATAAAATATTATATAGCTAGACAAAGGAGTACCCTTGTCTAAAAAAGAAAAATTACAGGTTGTATTTTTTCTTAAATTTGTCGATTCTACCAGCAGTATCAACGTTTCTTTCTGAACCTGTAAAGAATGGGTGACATTCATTACAAATATCTACAGACATTGCATCTTTGTTTGTTCTTACTTCAAACTTGTTACCACAAGCACATTTTACTGCACATGTTACGTAATCTGGGTGTATTTCTTTTCTCATTGTGTTTCCTAAAAAGTTATTTTGATGACAGATAACTAATCTGTTCTAGCCATTTGACTCTTCCATGTTTTAAAAACAGGGTCATTGCAACGCTCTTAGGCGAGACAATATCAGAGTGGTATTTTATCGAAATTTATTTAAAGTATTATAAAAGCACCTTAGAAGCCAAAACACACACTGCACTTTCACTTTTTAAAACCAAAGGTGTGTCAAACCCTACTATATTCTCTGCTAAAAAAAGTGCCACTTCCATTTCTGTAAAGCCACCTTCGCATCCTATGACAATGGTTTCAATATCCGTATTTGAAACAAAATTATTTTCAGAAAAATTAAGCATTTTACTTTTAGGATTTTCTTTTAAAAACGCCTCTAACCCCTCT
>JAYEFI010000073.1:0-3705 GCA_034658615.1 Campylobacterota bacterium | reverse complement strand
CTTTAGAATTACACTATAAATTTTAGATACAATATCGCCCAAGTAAGTAGGAGTTTTGATGCGATTTATTTTTATTCTTTTATTCTTTATTGTCTTTTTAGAGGCTAGAGATTACACACAAAACAAGAATGTACAAACATTTATTGACAATATCTCTAAAGAGCACACGATTGATAAGGGATACTTACAGAAACTTTTTTCAAATGTGAAAGTCTACAAAACACCTTTGAAAATATATGCTTTAAAGTCTAAAAAAAATACAACTACAGCGAAAAACACTAAAAAGAAAAAGCGTACTTTTCGTCATGGTAGTTGGGACAGATATAGTAAATTTAAAATTAATCCTTCACGTGTAAAACAAGGTGTTCAGTTTATAAAAAAACATCAAAAAACGTTTAATGATGTAGAAAAAATATATGGTGTTCCTAAGGAGTATATTGCGGCGATTATTGGCATTGAAACTGTTTATGGTGGTGAGGTAGGAAGCTATTTGGTCTTTGACAACTTAGTTACTTTAGCTTTTGAAAAAAACAGACGAAACAGGTTTTTTAAAAAAGAACTAGAAAAGTTTTTAGTACTTTCTCAAACACAAAAATTTAACCCTAGAAATGTTAAGGGCTCGTATGCAGGTGCTATAGGGTTAGGACAGTTTATGCCTAGTAATTATGAAGCGTATGGTGTAGATCAAGATAAAGATGGTCTCATCACACTGCAAAAAGCAGATGATGCCATAGCCTCTGTTGCCAATTACTTTAAAAAAAATGGCTGGCGTACAGGTGAATATGTTGCTACAAGAGTAAGCTATGAAGGTACACGTTTCTCAAGATTAAAAACAGGCTATAGAACACTCTATGACCGACAAGTACTAAAAGGTATCAGTCCAAGAGAAGCATGGAATTATAAGGGAAAAGTAAGACTCATAAAACTCAATAAAAAAGCGTATGATGAACTTTGGTATGGGGCAAAAAACTTTTTTGTGATAACCCGCTATAATCACAGTTCTTATTATGCTATGTCAGTGCATCAGCTAGCTCAGAAAATAAAAAAGAAACTAGATGAAAATTAATGTCATCATCATAGATAAAAAAGGTAAAGACAATCTTTATGCAGGACTCATAGAACACTACAAAAAAATAGCTAAACCATTTGCACAAGTAGAAGTGATAGAAGTGTTTAATAAAGAGATCAATAAAGCACATGATATCTCCTCAAATGCTGCACAAAAATCATATACGATTGCTTTAGAAAAATATATGAAACAAGGTGTAAATATTGCTTTAGACCCATCATCAAAAGAGGTAGATAGTCATGATTTTGCAAATCTACTTAAGGATAGAACGCAAGTAAACTTGTTCATTGGCGGTGCATACGGCTTTGAGAGCAATTTTTTGAGTAAATGTAATAATGCAATATCATTTGGTAAAATAACGCTTTCACATAAATTAGTGAAAGTAGTGTTATTAGAACAAATCTTTAGAGGTTTGACTATTAATAACAATCACCCATATCATAAGTAGGAAGATAAATAATGTTAACAGAAATAGAATTAGAATCATTTAAAAATAATTTACTAGATAGACGTGTACAGATAGAAAAAAATCTTAGAGGTACCTCACTTGAGTTAGATGGAATGAGAGATTTAGAACTCAACGATGAAGGTGATTATGCAGCGGCAGCTGCAGAAACAGTTGTAGATAGTGCTATTTTAGTACAACAACGCAAAGAATTAAACGAGATTGAACTTGCTTTAGATAAAATAAAGAATGGTACATATGGTACATGTGAAATGTGTGAAGAGTTAATAGCCAAAGCACGTTTAGAGGTAAAGAATTTTGCCAGATACTGTATTACATGCCGTGAGATTAATGAAAAAGAGACAAAATAAGGAGTTATTTCTATGAGAATGGGACTTTATACATTAGGCGCACTTAGTTTTATTTTGATTATTGGGGCATTTGTTTACACTTTAGAATTAGGTGCGTACCGTCTTGAGGTATTAAATATTTCGTTACCCGTAACCATCTGGGTTGTTCTACCACTTATATTTTTATATATATTAACCATTGGACATATGTTCTTTTATGGTGTTAGAAACTATTTCAAGATTAAAAAATGGGAAAAAGATACTGATCATTTAGAAGATGCACTCTATTGGTCACTTGTAAATGAGCCAAAAGCACAGAAATACGCAATGGCACCGCTCAAAGACACAGCGATTCTTTTAAGTAAAGCATCATTGGATGTCTCTGACAATATTGAAACGTTGCGTCCAAGACTTGCAAAAGTAGTAAACGTACTTCAAAAGATAAAAAAAGGTGAATATGTTGACCTTAAAGAAGAAAAGTTAGCAAAAGTATTTAATGCAGGTAACCCTATATTGAAACAAAATAGATTAAATCGCCTCTCTTCAGATGATAAATTTGTAGAAGAAGTGATGAAGTCAACATCGAGTTACTCTAAAGAAGTACAAGAAGAAGCTTTAAAAGTATTTGCAGAAAAAGAAGATTTTGAAAAAGCACGTAAATATATAAAAATATTTGATGTAAAAAACTTCTTAGTGCTTTTAAATAGAGTAAGTAGTGAAGATGAACTAGGTTTAACCCAAGAAGTACTTACGAACTTTGTAAAAGGATTAAAATTATCGTGTTCAGACTTTATATCTGTAGCGGAAGTCACAAAAAAACATTTTAAACCAGATGAAAACTTAGGACTATTTTTAGCCTACCAAAAAGAAAATCCTAAAGCACAAAATGCATATTTATATCTATTGTTTGAGTATGAATTAACAGAACAAGTTGGTGCTTACCTTGAAGAACATGCAGAAGATGAGTTTGTCAAGTTTAGAGCTTTTTATCAACTGAAATCTGAAAATAGTGGCTATAATTTTTCAGATATTATTGATGTCAATACCGTTTGTAATGAGACAAGATTTATATAAAAATCGATGCTTGCCTTTGAGACACCTATTTTAGAAAGATCTATTATCGAAAGAGCTACTGTCGAAAGTGCTACTTTGGATTTTTCTAAACCACTTTATGTATTAGCCCCACTTGCGGGCTTTACTGACCTTCCTTTTCGTTCTGTTGTTAAAAAGTTTGGTGTAGATCTTACCATATCTGAAATGATTTCCTCCAATGCACTCATTCATCATTCAAAAAAAACACATAAGATGCTAGAACGAGCTCCCATTGAAAAACCTTATGCTATTCAAATTGCAGGGTCTGATTTAGATGTAATTAGGCGTGCTGTTGAAATGATAAATGAACTTGACGGTATTACAACGATTGATTTAAATTGTGGATGCCCCGCACCCAAAGTGGTAAATAACTTGCAAGGTTCTTCTTTATTAACCGATTTACCTCAAATGGGAAAAGTCATTGAAACAATTAAAAAATACTCGAACAAAGAGTATACTTCAGTGAAATTTCGTTTGGGATTTAATGATAAAAACCATAAAGAAATTGCTAAAGTATGTGAAGGTTCTGGTGCAGACTACATAGCAGTACATGGACGTACAAGAGCAGGTCGCTACAAAGCAGCCGTTGACTATGATGCCTTAGCAGAAGTAAAAAATACTGTCTCTATTCCTATGCTTGCCAATGGTGACATAGATACTCCAGAAAAAGCTAAATGGGTGCTAGAACATACTGGTGCCAATGGTGTGATGATAGGGCGTGCAGCAGTAGGTAAACCATGGATATTTAA
>JAYEFI010000072.1:0-3707 GCA_034658615.1 Campylobacterota bacterium | reverse complement strand
GTAGTTACAACGCCAGCAAATTATGATGACCTTGGTCTTTTACTTTGGATTGTTATAGGACTAGGATTTGTAATACCCATAGTAACCATATGGATTTTTAATCCAGACCCAAATTCTAAATAATAATAAATAGTTTTGAATTATGAAAATAATAACTATTTATTATTATTTAAGTTAGTTCTGCTATTCTTCCGTTCGTTATATAATAGTATGTTATATTTACACAAATAGCATAACATTATGACAATAATAAATAAAAATGACTCATAATTAATTTTGACTAGGTTATAGTCTAATATATAAAAAACTGAAGGATTAAAATGAAAAAAATATTAATCGTGTTGCTTATGACAACATTTGGCTTGTATGCAGATAAAGGAAGCATCAAAGTATGTCAATCATATATTGATCAAGTAAAAACATTTAAAAAAGAGATGGGTAATGATAAAATATCTCAAAAAACACTTGCTTTTTACAAAGCGAAAATGACCATTCACTGTGGTAGTCTTGCATCAAAGAAAAAATTTGAAAAAAAAGAGTTTGCTGAGATGATGTCTAAAGACACAAACAACACTACTGCAGAATGTAAAGAGGCTATAGACATGGCTTCCAAATACAGTGAAAGAAAAACACAGTCAATCATGATTGTAGCTGCACATAAAGAAAATATTGCAGATAACTGTGGATCACTTATGGCAAGTCACGTATCATCATATTGTCTTTATGGTGAAGACTAAGAGCTAACTATCCAACTCCATAGACACATCTTCTAAGGTGTGTCTAGCCTATCTTTTACAAACTTCTTTGTATAATTACCCAAATTTACCATAATCGAGAAATATGATAATCTTATTTGACCTAGACGGTACACTCATAGACTCCACAGAAGCCATACTTGAAGGTTTTGGCGTAGCCTTTAAGCATTTTGACACCCCTGTTCCCACAGATGATGCTATAAAAAAAGAGATAGGACACCCACTAGATGTTATGTTTAGCACACTAGGTGTTGAAGAGAAAAGAGTTTGGGACTATGTAAATACATATAAAGCACACTACCGAAAAATTTCATGTCAAAAAACCCTTATACTGCCAGATGCAAAAGAAGCTATAAAGCTTGCATCACAACATGCTACCTTAGGTGTTGTGACAACCAAAACAGCCTCCTTTTCCATAGAACTTTTAGAACATATGGAACTTATGCAATATTTTGACGTACTCATTGGTAGAGAAGATGTAAAAAACCCTAAACCACACCCAGAGCCCATACTCAAAGCACTCGAAAAATTGCCAAGCGAAGAGAGTACAATTTGGATGGTAGGAGATACCTGCATGGACATACTTGCTGCAAAGTCTGCAAACATCTCTGCTGCAGCAGTAAGCTGTGGTTATGGTTCTATTGAAAGCTTGACTTCATGTAGCACAAACGTCTTTCCTAGTTCCCTCCAAGCAGTCCAATATATAGTGAAACATAATTAATTTGGTTATAATTTAAAAAATTTCAAGAAGGATTTATCTATGCCATTACTAGACAGTTTTACTGTAGACCATACAAAGATGACCGCACCTGCTGTAAGAGTTGCAAAAACAATGAGTACGCCAAGTGGAGATGAGATTACTGTATTTGACTTACGATTTTGTGTACCCAATGAGGAGAAGCTTTCTGCAAAAGGAATCCATACACTTGAACATCTCTTTGCTGGTTTTATGAGAGAACACTTGAACTCTAAAAAAGTAGAAATCATTGACCTCTCACCTATGGGGTGCAGAACAGGGTTTTATATGTCTCTACTTGGTGCACCAAAAGCAAAAAAAGTGGCTAAAGCATGGAAAAAGTCAATGGAAGATGTACTAGGTGTAAGCTCTGAAAAAGATATACCAGAGTTAAATCTCTATCAGTGTGGAACCTACCAAATGCATTCACTCAAAGATGCACAAGATATTGCAACAAATGTGATAGACAGAGGCATTGGAAAAATGGACAACAAGAAATTAAAAATGTCCAAAAAGCAACTTAAAGAAGCAAATAAATCATAGTCTCTATTATTGATGCTTTATAATAAAACATTACGCCCCAAAAAAGAGTTAATTCTATGTGAGGATGGTACCCATACTCTCTACTCCAAAGAGTTTGAGGAGCCCTACCACTCCACAAAAGACGGTGCATTACATGAGAGTTTACAAAAGCATGTTATACCAGCATTGACACTTCAAAAACACAAACCAAAACTTGTCATCTTAGATATATGTTTTGGTTTGGGTTACAACACTTTTGCAACACTTTATTACATACAAAAGCATAATCTACAAACAAAAATACACATACTCTCACCAGAGTTCGATGAAGCCTTAGTACGTTCTTTAGATACTTTTGATTTCCCACAAGAGTTTGATGAAATAAAAGAGATTATAAAAACTGTATCAAAAAACTTATATTATGAAAATGAACAGTTTAAAATAGAAATACTTTTAGGGGATGCAAGACAAAGTATTCCTCAAATAACAGAAAAAATAGACATTATCTACCAAGATGCCTTCTCTCCAACGCATAATCCTTTGCTATGGACAAAAGAACACTTTTGGGACATTAGGGCTATCAGCCAAGATGATGCAATTTTAACTACCTACTCCACCGCTGCAGCCATACGTCTAGGACTGTATGAAAATGACTTCTACATTTTTGTACACAGAGCAGAGATGATGCGTTATTCTACTGTGGCTTCTTTAGTCATGTTAGACAATTTGGAGTATATAGATATGGAGTTGAAGAAGGTTCGTAATATTGAGGCACGGAGCATGAAAGATGAGGACTATTTGTAAAAAGTATGTCAATATACCATATTTTTATCATAAATCGTTTGCTTAGGTTAGAATATCCGAATAACACTTAATATTCATTTTAGAATTAGTGTGTATAATAAATTATGTGTATAAGGATTTTTATGAGCAAAAAATATAAACTCATAGAAGCAATAAAGAATAATCCTACAAATGTTAAATTTGGGGATTTGAAAAAAATATTAGAGGACATTGGCTATATGTCTATCAATAGAGGTGGAAGTCACTATCTTTTTACAAAAAAAGATTGTACATCTTTGACTATTCCATACAAAAAACCTGTCAAGGTTATTTATGTCAAACAGGTTATTAGTATCATTGAGGAAGAAAATCATGAAAAATAAAGCATATTACTTAGATTTAGAATATGAGATTATAGTGAGAAAGCTAAGTACAGAAGATGGCGGAGGTTATTTTGCTTATTATAAAGACTTTAAAGGTGTGATGGGCGATGGAGAGAGCATGGAAGAGGCTATGATTGATGTGAAGTCTGCTTTTTCTCTCTATCTTGAAGTGACACTTGAAAACAAAGAAGAGATAAAAGAACCCTCACATCTCGATAAATCTAAGAGGATAAATATCACCATTCCTCTCAGTGTACTCAATAAAATAGACAACTATGTAAAAAACCACGATACAAACAGGTCATCATTTTTTAAGGAGTCTGCTCTTCGGGCGATGGGTTAAAAAATTCGGTCTAATTAAAATAGAATTTGATGCAGTTTAAAACACCACTATTGTAGGTTAATAACTCATCTGCATACTATCTACATCACCCCAAGACATACTCTTTTTAGTACTACTTCTATGTGCCAATATATGGTCTATATATCTTGCAAAGACATCTGTTTCTATGTTTAGGTTTGTGCCAA
>JAYEFI010000071.1:0-3731 GCA_034658615.1 Campylobacterota bacterium | reverse complement strand
ATAGGCTCATAGGCTACAATCAGTTTATCGTAGTGTATATCTATGCCGTCAAATTGTGCTAGAAGGTACTTCATAACTGCTTCAAAACCCTTTTCGCGAATCTCTAAAGGCTCACCAATACAGTAGATGATTTCAAACCCCTCTTCTTGAAAAAAAGAGAACTTTTGTGACACTTTTTCTTGAGACTCACCTAAATGCTCACGTCTTTCACTGTGCCCAATGAGTATGGTTTTAATACCAAACTCATCTAGTTGCTCTAAGCCTATTTCACCTGTATATGCACCATGGTGCGTGGCATACGCATTTTGTGTGCCTATAGTAAAGTCACCCTCGTAGCTGTCTAAAGCTGTGGAAGGAGGGAAAATATAGACTTTGTCATCCACATTTTTAGCTTTTATCTTACTACGTAACTCTTGAAGATACAGTTGGGTACTTTTTCTAGTATGATTTGTTTTAAAATTTGCTGCATAAATCACTATCTGTTCCTTATAATTTTTGAGAATTTGAGTTTTTGCTCTAAAAGTATTATTAGAGGTTCCTTTCAATGTCATTAAGCTAAGCATTTATTTTGTTGTTCGCCGGGGGTCAGGTTATTCATGATTCATCGTTTCACGACAAATCACAAATGACCAACGGAAATACCTTTAGGTGCACCAGACCCCTGATTTCTTCTTAGCTTAATCGCAATGGAGGTTCCCTTACGCCTTTAAAGCTTCAAGTCCAGGCAGTGCCACACCCTCTATGAGTTTTAAGCTTGCTCCTCCACCTGTAGAGATAAATGTCATTTCATCTACATCACCGGCTTGCTGTACCACATCTGCAGTGTCACCACCACCTACTATGGTCGTAGCATGTGTTTGTGCTATATTGTTTGACATTGCCATACTCCCTTTGGAGTATCTGTCCATCTCATACACACCCATAGGACCATTCCAAATAATTGTTTGTGCATCGTTCAGTGCTTCTCTAAACAGTCTTGTGCTTGCAGGACCTATATCTAACCCCATCCAACCCTTTGGTATCTCTTGAATTGGTAAAAATTTTACGGTTGTGTTTTCAGAAAATTCTGCTGCAACCACAGCATCGACAGGAAGATAAAACTTCACACCCAGCTCTTTAGCTTTAATCATAATGCTACTGGCTTCATCAATAAGATCATCTTCAACCAATGAATTACCTATTTCATGTCCTAATGCTTTTAAGAACGTAAAAGCCATACCACCACCAATAATCACCTTATCTACTTTAGGTAAAAGATTTGTAAGTGCCTGAAGTTTACCAGAAACCTTTGAACCACCTACAACAGCTACAAACGGACGTATAGGTTTTTCTAAAATTTTAGAGAAAAAATTTACCTCTTTCCCCATAAGAAAACCTGCAGCTTTATGTTCAGCATCAAAATACTCAGTAATCGCATGAATAGAAGCGTGTTTTCTATGGCATGCTCCAAAAGCATCGTTAATATATATATCTGCAAAGTCAGCTAATTTTTTTGCAAATTCAGAATCGTTTTCAGTCTCTCCAGCTTCATAACGTAGATTTTCAAGAAGAAGTACATCACCTGCTTCAAGTTTAGAAGCTTTAGAGATAGCACTTTCACCTATGACATCTTCTGCCATAAAAATGTCTCTTTTTATTTTGAGTAAAGAGTGAAGTCTCTTAGCCACAGGCACAAGTGAAAACTTCTCCTCATACTTTCCTGGCTCTGGTCGTTCATAGTGTGAAGCTAAAATAATTTTACAATCTCTGTCAATACAATAACGGATTGTCTGTAAAGCAGAACGTATACGTCTATCGTCCGTAATATTTCCAAATTCATCTTTAGGTACATTAAAGTCACATCTTATAAATACTCTTTTGCCATCAATATCAATGTCTTTTATTGTTTTCAATTCATCTCCTATTTTACTTTTTTAATACGATCAGTCCATAAGCCCTATGATGATATGTGTACGGCCATATCTACTAAACGACAAGAGTATCCCCACTCATTATCATACCAAGAGAGTACCTTCACCATATTGTCATCAATCACCTGAATGGTATCTTGTGCAACCACTGTACTTTGTGATTCTCCTACAAAGTCCATAGAAACTCTATACTCATCATCTACACCTAAAATACCCTTATGTGAACCAGTGCTTGCAATTTTAAATGCCTCTTGCACTTCTTCAACTGTTACATCTTTATTAAGATTAACTGTTAGATCTACCATAGAAACATCTGCAGTAGGCACTCTGATGGCTTGTCCGTTTATTTTACCTGCTAAGTTAGGCAATACTTTAGAAATGGCTTTAGCAGCACCTGTTGTCGTTGGTACTAAATTGGTAGCACCAGAACGTCCTTTTCTTGGGTCTTTTTTATGTTTGCCATCTAAGATAGGTTGAGAAGATGTGTAGGAATGAATAGTTGTCATAAGACCACTGCTTATACCAAAAGCATCATCAAGTACTTTTGCTACGGGTGCTAAACCATTGGTCGTACATGAAGCATTTGAGACGACTGCTTGCCCTGCATATTCATCTGCATTTGCACCAAGTACAAATGTTGCTGTGTCATCTTGAGCTGGAGCAGAGAACAATACTTTTTTCACACCATTGTCCAAATAAGGTTGCACAGACTCTTGTGTTAAGAAAGCTCCTGTACACTCAAGTACCACCTCTGCACCTGTTGCAGCAAAGTCTATTTTAGCAAGATCACGCTCGGCAAAGATTTTAGCTTTAGTCTCTCCGATGTTAAGGTATCCATTTGCTACGCTTACATCTGCTCTTGTTCCATGCACTGAGTCATACTTCACATTGTATGCAATCATCTCTTCTGTACCTGAAGCATTCACTGCTACTAGTTCTATATCTTCTCTATCTGCAATAATTCTTGCAACACATCTTCCAATTCTTCCTAGTCCATTTATTGCTACTTTTACAGCCATTGTCTACCCTTATAATTATTATGCTAAAATTCTAACAATTTTACAGTAAATGAGGTTAGTATTTGGTTAATGAGAACAAGTCTATTGTAGCTATTTTTGGTGGGAGCTTCGACCCTCCACACTTAGGACATCAAGAGATTGTTAACTCTGTGCTAAAAAACCTAGAAATAGATATTTTACTTGTTGTGCCTGCTTACTTAAGTCCTTTTAAATCCTCTTCACTTGCATCTGCAACACAGAGACTAAAATGGTGTCATACACTCTTTGATGATGTAGACAAAGTCATAGTTGATGACTATGAAATAGCTGAGGGTAAAAGTACACCAACCTCTCAATCGGTAAAACATTTTAATAGAGTGTATCATGTAAAATACCTTATTATTGGGTCAGATAATTTACATACGTTGACAAAGTGGCATCATTTTCAATGGCTAAATAATCATATTATTTGGGTCATTGTCTCACGTGATGGACATCCTGTGGAAACGAGTGAATTACGAGAATATCGAGTCATAACGCTTGATATTTCCATATCGTCAAGCCATATAAGAGTATCTAAAGACTTACACTATATTGATAATAAAATTAAACAATCAGTACAAAATGTACTCAAAGGAAACCTATGACCATAGAGCAAAAAGTAGAAAAAATTGTTACACTACTAGATGAAAAAAAAGCCGATGAAATAGAAGTATTTAATCTTGATAATTCCGATTATATCGCTAAACGTGTGATTATTGTAAACTCACTAAACGGAAAACATACACTCTCTCTTGCAGATCACCTAAAGAAAGAACTAAGA
>JAYEFI010000070.1:0-3753 GCA_034658615.1 Campylobacterota bacterium | reverse complement strand
CTGTTGGAGAGAGTAGAGATACCATTTGGAAAAATGACAAAGCTGTCTTTGAGTTTTGTATGAAGCACAATTTTCGCTATAGTGATAGACTACACATACGTGTGTTTGATACAACACAAGGGGTATAGGTTAGTTTAGAGGTCTCCTAAAATTCGACTTAATGAAAAATTTACTTATAAATCTGGAACAGGCTCACTTAGCGTCTCTAAAAAAGTAACTATACTCTCAACTTCAGCATCACTCAACTTCTTATCTATCAAGATATTGGCAATGGAGGCATTTTTATCGCGTCCACCTTTTGCACAAATCTCTACCGCTTCTTTTAAAGTAGCCACAGAGCCATCATGAAAGTAAGGTGCAGAGTTTTCTATGTTTCTAAGTGTTGGGGTTTTAAATGCACCTTTCCATAAAGTTCTATTTTTGATTTTTGCACGTCCTGTATCATTATTGTCTATGCCAATGTTGTTAAAACTTTGGTCAGAAAATCTAAATGTGCTATGGCAGACATTACAATTGGCTCTGGTTAAAAATGTGTGGAAGCCTTTTGCTTCAGCGTCTGTTACTTGTGTAGCATCTCCTGCTATCCATTTGTCAAATCTACTCTCACCTGAGACGATGCTTCTCTCAAATGTTGCTAAGGCTTTTGCCAAGGTGTCTGTACTTATAAGCTCTTCTGGAAATACCTCTTTAAACATCTTGACATACACAGCATTTCTTTGCAATCTCTTCACCGCTTCTTCAGGGGAGAGGTTCATCTCTACATGTGACTCTATAGGTCCTAAGGATTGCTCTTCTAGACTTTTTGCACGTCCATCCCAAAAGTAGATGTATTGGTAGGCTGAATTTAAGATGGTAGGGCTATTTCTAGACCCTTTTCTCCCTTTGTCTCCAGTGGCTACTTTATCTGAGTCACTCCAGCCCTTCACGGGGTCATGACAGCTCATACAAGAGATGTTGTTAGCACGAGACAAGATGGGGTCATAAAAAAGTTTTTTACCCAAAGCTATTTTTTCTTTGGTGATAGGGTTGTCTTTGGGAGCTGGTATTACACTTGGGCGTATCCATTCTGCTGTATCTTTTATGAGTTCTGCTGCATGGGTATACATGAACAGCAGGCTAACAAGTAGTAAACTTTTTTGCATTAGTTGTTAGCCATGGCAATTGCCATATCTCTTAAAACCTTGTATTGTTTTGGGGTTAGAGTCTTTTTAAAGACAGAAAGACATTCTATTTTTAAAACAGTAATTTTTTTCTTCTTCTGAGCTATTTTATCTAAGACATCACTCACATCTTTGGCTTCTTTTCCATTGTCAATAACATCAAAAGCCAAAGTAGTTTCAAGTGCCTTAACTTCACGTGCTAGTTTCATTATCTTTTTAGGCATTTTAGAAAAAGTTTTTTCTATGGTATCTTCTTGTTGTTCTGTGAGACCTTCTATTTTGAACATGCCTCCATCTTTCATATAGAGGTGCATAAAGTTTGGCATGGCATGTGCCGTTAAAGCATAGCCTCTAGGAAAGTTGTCTCCATGTAAAAATGGGTTTTGCTTTGTATTACTATCTTTAGCTAAAATTGGAGAGATAGCTAGTAGGGAAGCTAAAATAATTTTTTTCATTAATGTATTCCTTTTTTATTATAATGAAAGTATAACTATTTTCAAATATAATATGTATGATAATAGAAGTATATAATCAGCCTAAATAATATTTGTTTGATATATATCAAAATCCCATAGTAATTAAAGGGAAAAATATGTTGGATATAGTAAAAAAAAATACCACTTTTTTCTAAATTGGATGAACAACAACTTGTGCAATTGTCAAATATTTGTACACTTCAAGAATATAGAAAAGATGAAATTTTTGTGCATAAAGGCGATACTTTAGAATATTTAATACAAGAATAGCATTTATATATTAAATCTATTTAAAATTAAAAACTATTATCATATAATAGATAACGCTATCTTTCTCTTCATATAAAATCAATAACCATTTTCATTCAATTTAAATAAGATGCTAATTATAATTAAAAAAATAATGAAGGATAAAAATGAAAAGTATTTTAGTTGTTGCCTTACTTTTATTGGTAGGGTGTACACATACGCAAAAACCTGTGAACGTCATGGAAAAACCATGTATAGATAGATGTGCCAAGTCGTACAATTTAGGTACGCCGTACCAACAAAAACAAAAAGTGTTACGATGTAAAAAAAGATGTCAATACAATAAGATACCTTAATGCTATTAAGTGACCTCAACAAAGGTGAAGGTGCAACCATTATCAATATAAATGCCTCGGATGGACTCAAAGAGAGATTTTATTCTTTTGGTATTATGAAAGGAGAGGAGGTGTTAATGAAAGAGTGTTCTTTGGGTAAGCAAACCATAGAAATACAGATAGGTTCAACTTTTATTGCATTACGTATAGATGAAGCAGATAAGATTGAAATTGATACAAATAGTCATTAAGTATTATAACTTTTGATAATATTTATCATTGTTTTATTCAGTCTCAATTAAAAAAAAGAGATTAAAATTCTCATACAACCAAGAAAAAAGGATAACACATGTTAAAACAAAACGTACTAGACAAACTCAACCAGCAAATAAACCTAGAGCACTTCTCTTCAAACCTATACCTCGCTATGTCATCTTGGTGTAAAGCACAAGGGCTTGATGGTGCAGCTGCATTTTTAGCGGCACATTCAGCAGAAGAGTTACAGCATATGCATAAACTTTTTGGTTATGTTAATGAAACTGGTGCACAAGCTCTAGTTTCTGAAATAGATGCACCGGACAATACTTTTAAAGATTTAAAAGAAGTATTTCAAAAGACATACGAGCATGAGCAGTTTATTACCAGTAAAATTAATGAACTTGCTGAGCTAACAATGGCTGAGAAAGATTATGCATCATTTAACTTTTTACAGTGGTATGTGGCCGAACAACATGAAGAAGAGGCATTGTTTAAAGGGATTTTAGACAAAATGGCTATCATCGGTCTTGAAGGAAAAGGGTTGTTTATGATAGATAGAGAGATTGCTAATCTCTTAAGAGGTAAATAATTTTTTGGTGAAGATGGGTTTTACCCTCTTCACAATTTATGCAGACATGCTAGGCTTAATTATCTCCACCCATTTTGCAATTCTATCATCTGTTTCATCATATTGATTGTCTTCGTCAAGCCCTAATCCTACAAAAGCACCATCTTGAACTGCAACTGACTCTTCATACTCGTAGCCATCAGTAGGCCACCCATTACCAACAATATTTGCACCTTTTTCAACAGCGGCATCATGCAAAATTCCCATTGCATCTAAAAAATTATCTTCATAACCATCTTGGTCACCTAAACCAAAAAATGCAACAGTTTTTCCTGAAAAGTCTAGCTCTTTAAACTCATCAAAGCATTCATCCCAGTCATCTTGTAGTTCACCTTCTCCCCAAGTAGAAACCCCTATGATTATTTCTGTATACTCGCCAAATTTTTCCATTTTAATGTCTGCTATATCATGTAAATTTGCATCTAAATCTAGCACCTCTTTAATTTTTTCCGCTGCTGATTCTGTAGCTCCACCATTTGATCCATAAAATATGCCTATTGCCATGTTGTAATTCCTTTTGTTATTATTTGCCCTATGAAGCAGCCCCTATAGTAAGCTGTAAACCTTTTAATGTAGGTTCTGTCTCTACAAATATTTTATGTGAAAACTTCGTATCTGTCGATACAGCTAAGATGTCCACTTCAAGT
>JAYEFI010000069.1:0-3830 GCA_034658615.1 Campylobacterota bacterium | reverse complement strand
TAAAAACTCTATAGAGTCTCTCTTGGACTCACCCATGGTCTAACCCTTATCATAGTATAATACCTCCAATATTTTACAAAAAGAAGGTGCACACATGGGTGGTTTTGAAGGTGGAGATGAAGGTGGATATTGGGATGATGATATAGATGATAAAACTAACCCTCACCCTAGCAAAAATCATTCAGTCAATAAGCAAAAATCAACCATAGAAAAAATAGACTCTTCCTATACGATTAAAGCCCATGCTAAAGTCAATATTTTTCTAAAAATTACTGGGCATAGAGATGGCTATCATACTCTACTCTCACGTTTTGTGCGTGTTGAAGATGTCTATGATACCATCGCTTTTGTACCTTGCCAATGTGAAACCTTTACCCTAGAAGGGTGTGAAGGTGTTCCCCTAGAGTCCAATACCATCTACAAAGCATACAAAGCACTTAACGAGCATACTGGTGACCTTGACATACTTAACTTCTTTTATACACATAAAGTTGTGGTCACAAAACGCATACCCTCACAAGCAGGACTCGGAGGTGGAAGTTCAGATGCTGCTGCATTTATGCGTCTGACCAAAGAGGTATGTAACCTTATTTTGAGCACCAAAGAGTTAGCAAAAATTGGAAGTACTATTGGTGCAGATTTACCATTTTTTATCTACAACTACCCTTCCGCCAATGTTTCTGGATTTGGTGAAGTAGTTGAATACTTTGAAGAAGAGCCTCTCTCGTTAGAACTCTACACGCCAAACATAGGCTGTGACACAACGCTTGTCTATAAAACATTTAAAAAACATCTCTTAAATGACATCTCTCTAGCCTCATTTATAGGGTGGGAGAAGTTAAGCTCTAGAGACATTTTAGAGATGATACATGACCCCATACTACTCAATGACCTCTACGCTGCTTCACTCATAGCCTACCCAGAATTGAAAAATGAAGAAAAAGATGGATGGTTCTTTTCAGGTTCTGGAAGTACTTTTTTCAAACTCTCTTGAGATATCTCAATACTGTGTTAAAAAAGAGTCGCTATAATGTTTGCCACTAAACAAAAAGAGTCAGTAATGGAAAAGACACCACAATACCCCGATATTTTTAACGAACTTAAATCTCAAGTACGTGAAGCAGGCTTGCTAGAGCGTGTGCCTGTACGAGGAAGCATTGAGATGGTAGCCGTACTGTCATCAATGACAGTTGCCCTCATCACATCGCCTTTATGGCATCCTGTAGTGTTGGCTTTTTTTATTGCTATTGTCATGACGCGTGCTGTTTTTGTTTCACATGACATTTTACATCTACAATATTTTAAAAATAAAGCATTGTCAAAAAAATTGAGCTACCCTTTTTCAGCACTTATTCTCTCTAACTCATCTTCATGGTGGGACTATAAACACAATGTCAATCACCATACCTACTGTAACATTGTTGAAAAAGATGAAGACATCAGGGCATTAGATGGTGCATTTACTGAAAAAAATAAAGGTAATAGTGTTTTTATTAAAAAACATAAACATCTCATATTTTGGGGTGCACAATTTTTTATGTTTCCTGCTTTTATCGCACAATCATACGCATTTGTAATCCGTAGGAAGCTTTGGGGTGAATTGGGACTAATGTTGCTACATTGGCCACTTATATGGGGAACACTCATGTATCAAATAGGTATGGTAGATACACTCATTCTTGCATTGACTTTAAACTTCATACTCTCTCCTTGGCTCTCTTTTGGTTTCATTACTAACCACTTAGGCTGTGAAACCTTTGATGAAGAAGAGGGGCAAGCATTTTCATGGATGGAGTTACAGATGAGAGGCAGTCGCTCTTTAAAGGGCGGGTCTGTCATACACTGGTTTTATGGTGGGCTAAACACACAAATAGAACACCACCTTTTTCCCAAAGCACCACGTTTTCATCTGCTTAAAGTCCAAAAACTCACAAAAGAGTTTGCTAAAAAACATCATCTCTTTTATTTTGAGACGACACCTATGTTAGCCTATATTCAAATAAATGATGCCATTAAGAAGTACTAAAATAGTTATGTTATAATCATTAAATGTTTATCTTTAAGATAAGGAATACATATAATGGAAAAACAAAACATATTTAAACGTGTCGATACTCTCTATACAAAGTTTGTTGAATATATCATTGGAGAGATGCCTATAGATGGTAGCCCTGAAGATATTGCCAAAAAAGAAATAAGAGAAAGAACCCTTCCTAAGGACAAAATAGCCCGTCTAAAAGAGAGCTATATCTTAGCTAAAGAGAAAACCCTCAACTTAGGAAAAAGTAACGATAGCTCGCTTCTATACTCTGAGGTTGTAAAAAAAGAGAAAAAAGCTACAGAAGACATAGACAAGAAAGATATAACTACAAAAAATAGCTCTACACAAAAAGACGTGACCATAAAGTCTTCTAAAAAGCCTACTAAAAAAACTACCAAAATATCTTCGGACAAGGCTTCAAAAAAATCTACTAAAAAAATAGAAAAAGAAACGGTAGAAAAAAAATCTAAAACATCTTCTACAAAAAGAGCCGATAAAATTGTATTTTACATTAAAGATATACAAAAACACTATGGTGAAGTAGATGAAGCATTTGTGGCTATTATTGTCAAGAACTTAGGTCCATCTATCTACAACAAGCATGCCGAACTTGTCTCTTGTCAAGAACATAAAGAACTAGAGACTGTACGTAGAAACTTTCTTATCAATAAGCTAGGCATAGATGCAAGTAGAGGTGTTTTAGATGCTGCTATTCAAGATGTATGTGAAGAGCTAGAAGATGCTCCTAAAAAGTATCGTGCAACATTTTACTATGCACTGGCAAAGAAGTTTAAAAAAGAGTCTGTACTCTCCTAGTCAGAGGTTTCACTGTTTTTCTCTTGTACTTTTAACATGAGTAAATAGAGTTCTTCTACCTTGGCTCTTGCCCAAGGTGTTTTACGTAAAAACTTTAAACATGACTTTACACTAGGGTCGTACTGAAAACATCGTATATTAACAAATGTACCTAAGGTCTCCCAACCATACTTTGCCTCAAGCTCTTCAAGTATTTGTACGAGTTTCACACCATGCATAGGGTTATTTTTATGTTCATTATTATTCATCCCATATCATACCTCAATCTTCCAATCAAACTTTTGAAACAGTGCTAAAAACATCTCATCTAAAGATGCCTCAATACATATAGTTTGTTTGCTTACAGGGTGTATGAATTGCATAGTATACGCATGCAAAAGTAGTCTATGACAATGAAACTCTTTTCTAAAAAGCTTATTGTGTTCACCTCTACCATGTTTAGTATCTCCTACTATAGGGTGAAAAATATGTTTCATATGCCGACGTAACTGATGCTTACGCCCACTCTTAGGCATCAACTTTACCAATGAATATCTAGCCACAGGGTAGCGACTTACAGGAATAGGAAGTTCAACAGTATCTAGCCGCTCATAGTGCGTAATAGCATCTTGTGCTTCTTTTGTAATACCTAGTTTTTTCTGTTCTTTTGTGTCTAACATTTGCTTTACAGCATAGTCTATCGTCTCCAATTTGTCAGTATATCCTCTAACAATAGCCAAATACGTTTTTTCTACCTTACCGTGACGAAAATCTTCTGACATATACTTTGCCGTCTCTTTATCTAAGGCAAAAAGTAGTACACCTGATGTTGGCTTATCTAAACGATGAATGGGGTACACATACTGCCCTATTTGGTTACGCACTTCCTGCAGAGCAAACCTCGTCTCACGTTTGTCTATAGGAGACTTATGTACCAATAATCCTGAGGGCTTATTAATGGCAACTAGGTACTTATCTTGGTAGAGTATTTCTA
>JAYEFI010000068.1:0-3861 GCA_034658615.1 Campylobacterota bacterium | reverse complement strand
AAGCGACTAGTCGCTTGAGCTTCCTGCTGAAGGAAACCCAGTGTTAACGCAGTTTTGCAGAGCTTTGCTCTGAAAACGTCCTATTTACGTAAAAGACCAAGCACTTCTTTACTTAGTAAGATAAGGTAGTCCGTACCTTCTATAGTTATCTCCATACCTGAAAAGTTTGCAAACACAACAGTATCTCCAACGTTAATTCCATCTTCTATCGCCTCAGGTCCTACAGCAGTAACCTTACCTTCTAAAGGTTTTTCTTTTGCAGAGTCTGGAATATATAGACCAGAAGCAGTTTGATTTTTTTGTTCTTCACGTATAACCAAAAGTCTATCTTTTAACGGTTCAAATGCCATGATAATTTCCTTGAATATTGATTGATTTATCGTATTTTAACCACTTTAACTAAAAAACCATTGACTTCTAAGTATCATTTGGCTAAAATTCCCCACTTCAAAATAAGTCAAGGTAGCTCAGCTGGTTAGAGCGCTGGTCTCATAAGCCGGAGGTCGAGGGTTCAAGTCCCTCTCTTGACACCACCTTAAGCATAAACCCCAACTAAATAACTTTTTCAACTTTATTTCAATCATTACGCTATTTTATTTCATTTTGTGTAATATTTTTAAATATTTAATCTTAAAAAATATAAAAATATGCTATTCTTGTGGAAGCTTGCATGTATATGCATATAATTTAAAGAAGATAAAGGGGTTTTTTATGATGAGAAAAATAGGAATTGTACTTTTATGTACGGTATTTGTAGGTACGCTTTATGCGCGTGATATTACAGAAAGTCAAAAGTTTATTGGTATTGAAGCGGGTATATCTGAAGTACAAGGTGGTATTGCAAGTGAGATAGCAGGTAGTATTAGCAAAGGTACAACGTTAGGATTACGTGTTGGGGCAAGAGCAGAAGAGTGGAGAACATTGTTTTCTGTCAATAGCTTTGATGATGAAGGTCGAAATGTTGAAAAGCTTCTTTTGGCAGTAGATTATTTATTTTTAGGTGAGAGTACGTTGGTTGATTATGCTATG
The DNA here is from genome assembly GCA_034658615.1 of Campylobacterota bacterium. Classification (GTDB taxonomy): domain Bacteria; phylum Campylobacterota; class Campylobacteria; order Campylobacterales; family Sulfurovaceae; genus Sulfurovum. The sequence goes on along the minus strand of JAYEFI010000068.1, from coordinate 2,832 downwards.
CAACCTTATATAGGTGTAAATGCAGGGTATGCTAACTATGAAAGCATAGGTGTAGATGAGGATGGATTTATATATGGTGGACAAGCAGGTATTATAGTTGACATTGTAGAAGAACTTAGTTTAGATATAGGGTTTAGGTATTCACTCTCATCATCTGATGCTCTAGATCATACTCAAGACATTGTCTTTGGTATGGACTATAAGTTTTAGTAGTAAGTTAAAAAAGGATACATAAATGAGAATAATTATACATAGTCTTGCTACAGTTGCACTGTTAGTACTGTTGTCTGCATGTGGAAGCAATAGCATTAAAGACCCAGAAAAAAGCACTACGAGTGCAAGTGTTAATGGGTATAAGTTTAGTGAAGTAACAGATGCTATTACCATTGATTCGTACAAATCTTATAATATAAAGTTTAAGTTGACCAAAGATGGTGTTGTTTTACCTGAGCAAACAGTATCATTTAAAGATTTTGATTCTAAATTTGGAACTATAGAAAGCCCAATGGTGACTACCAATAGTTCAGGTATGGGGTACTTTCGTTATACACCACCTGTCAATATGCCAGCAACAGGTACACAAATTACATTACAATTCTTTTTACCTACAACAAGTGAGACTACATCTCAAACTAGAGACTTAAAACAGAACGTTATTTTAACATTTGGGTTTGATGCCAATAATGGTGGTGATGGTAGAGCAACAACATTGTCTATAAACTACTTAACCACTACATGTGATGCGGACAAAGGTATCGTAGGACACTACAATGTACATGCAGTTGATGAACGTTCTAATGTGCCTATAGTGGGTATGGATGTGGAAGTGTCACTTATTAATGGTGTGAAAAAGCTTAAAGGTGACGCCATACAACGTGCATCTGGAAACTTAAAAAACACAACACCCTTAACATTTGAGGACCCAGGGCTTAACTTTGCAAGTTCTGGTATTACGGCAAATGATAATTTGATTATTTTTCCAACCAGTGGTGCACATGAAATTCCGTACTTAGGTGGGTGGAATATCAATAGTGCATCTAATAGTTTAGCACTTTTTGGTAATTACAATAATATTAATAATATCAATAATTTAACCTATATTATAGGAAATGAAAAGCGTATTTTAGGTGGTGGAAATGGTAGCGTTGGTGTATTGACTACAGCACATATTCAAGTAACTGATCCCGTTACAGACAGTCAAGGTTTTGCTCATTTTGATATAGTATTTGACTCAGCATTAGGTGGTCATACGGTTGTTATTGAGGCACATGGAGATGAAGATGGTAGACGATTTGGTATCGCAAAGAAAACATTTCTACGAACTTCGGATTTTGTAGCTAGTCCTGTAGTTATTCCAAATAGCGGGGGAGAGGGGCTTGTTCCTATGTACCCAAAAATAGTACCAGGTTGTGTAGGTAATCAGAGTTTAAGAGAGGTTCCTACTCATAATTATTCTATTAAGCCTTCAGATCATTGTTATATAATTTCTAGTAAAAGTGATACCTACGCGAATGAAAATGGTTATGTATCTATATATGTGGTAACAGATGGTAATACGACTGGAAGTAAAGATTGTACACTTTCATGGAAAGGTGGAGCAGGTTCGTTATCTGCTGAATATTAATCGTCATTAGGCTAAGTTATCTTAGCCTAATTCAAGCATAAACTTCAATACTTTCCACTATAATTTCAGCATATATTTCATAACTTAGGTTTTACAATGATAGATTTAAAATACATACAGAAAAATTTTGATGAAGCAAGTGCTAAGCTTCAAAAAAAAGGTGTCGATACACAAACACTGACAGAACTTGAAAAGCGTTTTAGTGAACTCAAAGAGGCAAATGCAACGTTAGAGTCTATGAAAGCAGAGCAAAACAGTATGTCTAAACTTTTTGGTGAGTACAAAAGAGAAGGTAAAGATATTGTAGAACTCAAAGCCAAAGTTGATGCAAACAAAGAAGCAATGGTACCTGTGCAAGAAAAGGCAAGAGAGGCGGAAGAGGCACTCAATGCTGTGGCTTTGTCTATGCCTAACTTTCCAGATGACTCTGTACCTGTAGGTACAGATGAAGATGACAATGTAGAGTTACGTAAAGTTTTAGAGCCTAAAACATTTTCTTTTACACCAAAAGAACATTGGGAGCTCTCTGAAATCAATGGTTGGATAGACTTTGAACGTGGTGTAAAACTTGCAAAAAGTCGTTTTGCTATACTCAAAGGTGAGGCTTCTAGGTTAGAGCGTGCATTGATTAACTTCTTTTTAGACATGAACCGTAGTAAAGGTTTTGTCGAGTATTCTGTACCATTTATAAACAATGCTACCATGCTTCAAGGCACGGGACAGCTTCCAAAGTTTGGTGATGATTTGTTTAAAATAGATGACGAAGACCTTTATCTTATCCCCACAGCAGAAGTGCCGTTAACCAATATGTATCATGATGAGATACTCCCTGAGAAAGAACTTCCTCTACTTATGACAGGCTACACACCATGTTTTAGAAAAGAAGCAGGTTCTGCAGGACGTGACACAAGAGGTATCATAAGACAGCATCAATTCAATAAAGTTGAAATGGTTGCCATTGCTCATCCCGATAAGTCTCAAGAAGTCTTTGAAATGATGGTTGAAAATGCATCTGATATATTGACGCAATTAGGTCTTCCTCATAGAGTGGTGGAGTTATGTGGAGGCGACTTAGGCTTCTCGGCAGCCACCACTATAGATTTAGAAGTATGGCTGCCTGGACAAAACCAATACCGTGAAATTTCTTCTATTTCAAATACCAGAGACTTCCAAGCAAGACGTGCAAAGATACGTTTTAAGGATGGTAA
>JAYEFI010000067.1:0-3893 GCA_034658615.1 Campylobacterota bacterium | reverse complement strand
CTAACACTAAAATCATATGTGCAATATAAAGAGCAATGATAGGACGTGTAAGATTTCCTATAACAGCCAAACTAATAACAAGAGCAAAAGAAATGAGAGACAGTAAGAGTTTTTTTACATCTTTATTTCGATAAAATTGAAAAAAGATTATGCCAAGTGTGGCAAGTATTACTAAAATTATGAGTACTTTCATAGAAGTCCTTTGTAAGATGGAAATGGATTATAATACCTTTGGTATTGCTCACCGAATTAATTTATTACCATTATGTATTGTAGGCAGAATTTATAGTAGGCAGAAGTTGCCCGTCTTACAACTTATCTACAACCTTAATACCAAGTAACGCTAAGCCTTGCTTTATTGTTTTAGCTGTTAAGTCTGCTAGTTGTAAACGGCTCATTTTAGTTGCATCATCTACACCCTCTTTTAACATAGGATTCTGCTCATAAAATCGCATGAAAAGAGAGACAAGCTCATAAAGATAGGTTGTTACTTGATTGGGGCTTGCGTCTATAGCTGCACGTTGCAGTACATCTTCAAAACGTAACAACATGACGGCCAGTCTATGCTCGAGTGTATCACCAATCACAATGTTTCCTACAACAGCTGTATCATGCTTTCTAAAAATACTTTGTATTCTTGCATACGCGTACTGCATATAGAGTGATGTATTACCCTCAAATGAAAGCATTTTGTCCCAGTTAAAAATATAGTTAGATTCTCGATTTATCGCAAGGTCTGCGTATTTTACTGCTCCAATACCTATAATTTTTGCAAGTTGGTCTACCTCTTCTTCACTATACTCTTCTTTGTTGTTAATAGTCTCTCTTGCTTTTATCACAGCTTCATCGAGTAAATCAATAAGCTTTACCGTACCACCATCTCTAGTTTTGAAGGGTTTACCACCTTTGTCCATCATCGTTCCAAAGGCAATGTGCTCTAGTTTCACATCTTCACCCACAAATCCAGCATTTTTCGCTACAGTAAACACCTGTTTAAAATGCCCCGCTTGTCTAGCATCTACCACATAAGAGATACGTTTAGCTCCCAATGCCTGTGCACGAAAACGTAATGCCGCAAGATCCGTCGTTGCATAAAGATATCCACCATCTCCTTTTTGCACAATAACAGGGACTTCATCGCCTTCCAAAAAGACACATTTTGCACCATCACTCTCCTGAAGTGTTCCTTTCTTCTCTAAAGATTCAATCACTTTAGGCAAGTCATCATTGTAAAAACTTTCTGCTCTTACATCATCACGTGTTAACTTAACATTTAGTTTTTCATACACCTCTTCGCAATGCCCCAGAGAGATATTGATAAATTTTTGCCATAACGCTAAACAGTGTTCATCTCCAGATTGTATTTTAACCACATACTCTCTTGCTTTGTTTGCAAAATTTTCATTGGCATCAAATTCGCCTTTGGCATCTTTATAAAACTGCTCTAAATCTTTCAAAGATACTGAACCATCCTCGTCTTTCATTTCAAGATACGCGATGAGCATACCAAACTGTGTACCCCAGTCACCAATATGGTTTTGTCGTATGACTTCATCACCTAAAAAAGTGAGTAGGTTAGCAAGCGTATCACCAATAATAGTAGACCGTAAATGTCCTACGTGCATCTGCTTTGCCATATTTGGACCAGAGTAATCAACCACTACTTTTATAGGATTTGGATTTACTTCTATATTGAGTCTGTCATCATGGCTTGCATCTAAACATTGTTCTGCCACCCAGAGAGGATTGAGCCAAAGATTAATAAACCCAGGACCGGCTATTTCTGCTTTTATAACAACACCATCTAATGCTAAGTTATCTATGATTAGCGTAGCAATTTCTCTTGGGTTTCTTCCAAGTTTTTTGGAAAGTGCCATCGCACCATTAAACTGATAGTCACCAAACTCTGGTTTTGTTGCCTCAGAGACAGACATAGGTTCATGGTCTATTTCAGCTTTTAAAAAAGCATTTTTAATAGTAGTATTTATTGTTGATTTTAATTTCATAGTTAATCCATAAGTAGTGGAGTGGAGATATAGCTCATAAAAGCTAGATTGTAGATGTTCAGCATGAAGAGCTGAACACTATTTTAAGCGTTTTCGCTTTTCTGTGATTCAGTTTTTTTGTCTTCAACTTTTTCAGCTGGTTTTTCATCATTTTTTGCAATTTCTTTAGTCTCTTCATCATCTTCTTTGATGGCCTTTTTGAAGTCTTTAATACCTCTACCCATACCTTTTGCAAGATCTGGAATTTTTTTTGCTCCAAAGAGAAGTACAACTATCGCCAATACGATGAGTAGTTCTGGCATACTTGGCATACCCATGTCTATCCTTTTTATTTTGCTACATTGAGCATTAATTTGAATAATTATACATAAAAATGTTTAACCTAACCATTGAGCAGTAAATTTATCTTCATCTTCTGTGCTTTGTTTCAATCTAGCTGCCTTTGCAACAATAATAAATTCTTCTCTTGCCTGCGCTACTGTATCATTGATAATGGTAAAATCATATTCACCCACTGCTTTGATTTCATCTTTAGCATTCTCGACACGTCCAATAATAACCGACTCATCATCTGTGCAACGTGCTCTTAATCGTTGTTCTAGTGCTTTAAGTGTTGGTGGTGTGATAAAAGCAGATGTCGTAATATCACTCATTTTATCTCTTACTAGCCTATGCCCTTGCACATCAATATCAAAAATAACCAGTTTACCCTCTGTAACGGCTGCTTGTACAGGCTTTAATGAAGTTCCATAATAATTGCCATGCACTTCAGCATACTCAAGAAAATGACCTGCCTTGATGTCCTTCTCAAAGCTTTCTTTTGAAACAAAGAAATAATCTACCCCATTTTCTTCGCCAACTCTAGGTTGTCGTGTTGTGGTTGAAATAGAAAAGTAATACTCTCCTATTTCATCTGACGCAGCATTAATAATAGTACTCTTCCCCGCACCACTTGGACCAGATAAAACTAATATAGCACCTTTCTTCATTCACTGTTTCCTTAATATCATATAGAGATAGTTATATCTACGTTTTTACCCTTGAGGAGTTTTTTAATCTTTTTAGGTTTTAATTTAGAGATAGATTTATACATAGCATCACTAATTTTTTCTTGTTCCTCTTTCGATAAAGCATGAAACATTTTTGTAAACTTTTCATTGGTGTTTTTATTGGATTTTTTCTTGAGTTTTTTGTTAGATTTTTTATCATGTATTGTAATTTCATTTTCTAAATTCCACATAACATTATCATCGGCTACCTCTAAATCCTCTAAGATTTGACTTTCATCTAAAACTTCTAGTCCATCATTTTCAAGTTGGGCTTTTATAAGTTCAATTTTACGCTCTTCATACTCTTTTTCATTGAGTGCCTCTTCAGGATAATCGTCCATCTCTAAAAGGTCTTTTATTTTTTCTATTTCATTGTCATCAAGTACTTGCTCTTGAGATTCTTCAAATACATCATCATTGTTTAAATTATCCAACATATTGGACTGATTTTTTATTTCCAAAAGTTCAATAATTTGAGAAGGTAAAAATGGTTTTTTTACCGTCATATCAAATGCATTAATTTGAACATCTTCGTTGGAAAAAAGAATTTTTGTACCTATAGTCACTCTATCATCCAGTGTCAATACATCACCTTCATAAAGGGCTTCATCAATAAAAACAAAATCATAATATTTTTCTTGTAGAGTATCAACATCTTCTACTTCTTCTAAAATTTTATCTGCATCACGGGTGCAAAGTATCAATAACCTAGAGACCACGGGGTTGTTATTTATTAGTAAAATATGCATACTACCTCTCCATACATGTATTCACTTATTATAATATAAATATGGTTAGTTTTGTTTAAAAAAGTGGTACACCCATCAGGATTCGAACC
>JAYEFI010000066.1:0-14811 GCA_034658615.1 Campylobacterota bacterium | reverse complement strand
ATTAAATCGGACAAATTTTAGCCTATTTTTAGGTTAGCTTGATATTGTAGTCTTAATTACGTCACCAATGAAGGATACAATAATGGATAACACCATAAAAGATAAAGAAGATTATGGCATCAAAGTTGCGATGTTTATTGAAGAACCTAAATATATGGGCGAAATAACAGAAGAAGAAGCAAAAGAGCTTAATGCCACAGTATACAGCTATACCTATGGAGATGATGCTATTGGGTATAAACTCACATTACACTGGGCGGTAAATACCCATGAAGACACTATTGTACTTGCCAAGTACACTTACGAAGGTGCTGTACTCTCTGGTGTTGCAGTCAACCATATGCTCTCTCTTATTTCTACCAACAAAACAATGCCAGACATTAATGCTATTACCTACCAAGGACTAGAACGTTTTTTACGTGACAATCCAAACGTTGAAGCACTACCATTAGATGAAAGCTACGCCATAACCTTTGCACTCGATGCTGCAAAATTAGCAGTCAAACAATACATCAACGCTTCACTAGACCATAATGAAAAAACCCTGCTTTCTACCGATAGTCCTATGAGTATAGCTTCTATTCAAGAGACGATTTCTACACATAACATAGAAACACTAGAAACACTTGCAAACTACACAAAAGCTGGCTTAACTGACAGTAGTAGCCATGAAAAACTCCTTGAACTTATAGAAGAAAACAAACAACTAGTAACAGCAAAACAAGAGGCAGATGATGCCCTCACAGAAGTGCCGTTTAAAGACTTAAGTCCAGAACATAGAGTGATTGCCGTAGATATGGCCATTGACAATACCGTTAGAGAATTCCTTGTGATGGATGGAGGAGACATTGATATACTTAGCGTAAAAGAAAATGGTGAAATGTATGAAGTCTACATCTCTTACCTTGGTGCATGTAGTAGCTGTTCAAGTTCTGGGACAGGTACGCTTTACGCTATAGAAAATGCATTAAAAGATAAACTAGACCCACATATTCGTGTGATACCTATATAAAATTAGTCAAACTGTAACATTCTCCATGAATTTCATCTAAAAAAATATACTAGTCCCATAAATATATTTTATAAAAGATATAATCTCTACTATGAAAGAAAGTTTAAAAATATTTGCAAGTGACCTAAGAAACTCTTTTATGGACTTGCTTCCCATTATTGTTGTTGTAGCATTATTTCAAGGCATTATTATCCAAGCTATGCCAGACAATGTAAGCTCTATAGTCATAGGACTTACCATTGTAGCAGTTGGACTTGCCCTGTTTATTCGTGGTCTTGAGTTAGGTATTTTTCCTATTGGAGAAGGTCTTGCTGTAGATTTTGCAAAAAAAGGTTCAGTCTTTTGGCTTCTTACCTTTGCATTTACCATAGGTTTTTCTACCACCGTAGCAGAACCCGCACTTATTGCCATCGCAGACAAGGCAGCTGTTATATCAAACGGACTCATTGATGCGTTTTGGCTTCGTATGACTGTGGCACTCTCTGTTGGTTTTGCTATCGCACTAGGCACACTACGTATATTGCTAGGTCATCCCATTGCCTACTATATCATCTCTGGGTATATTTTAGTCGTTATTATAACATTCTTTGCACCAAAAGAAATTATTGGACTTGCCTATGACTCAGGTGGTGTTACAACATCAACCGTTACAGTACCTCTTGTTGCTGCACTGGGTATTGGACTATCATCAAGTATTAAAGGTCGAAACCCTGCCATTGATGGCTTTGGGCTTATAGCCTTTGCTTCACTTACCCCCATGATATTTGTACAAGTCTACGGTATTATTGTCTACAATTTTATAGATGCACCAACTGCTACACAGGCAGTCACCAGCACTATAGAGACAGGTAAGTCAGTTGCATCTACCTATACCTTTGATGCCCATAAAACTTTTATGGCTCTCATAGATACTATTAAAGATGTCACACCTATACTGGTTGTAATTTTCTTTTTCCAATACATTATTATTAAAAAACCTGTTGCACACTTACATAAAATAATCACAGGTATAGTCATGGTTGTATTAGGACTATATGCTTTTATTATAGGGCTAGAAATGGGTCTATTCCCTATTGGTGAGTCTATTGCCTTTCAGCTTACGAACATGGACAACTTTTTACTTATTTATCTTTTTGCTTTCCTCATAGGCTTTTCCACAACTATGGCAGAACCTGCACTCCTTGCCATCGCTATTAAAGCTGAAGAGATAAGTGAGGGAAATATTAGACAAAACGTACTTAGAATGGTTGTAGCACTTGGTGTCGCAGTAGGTATAGCACTAGGTTCATTTAGACTTGTCTCTGGTGACCCTATTCACTATTATATTATTGGTGGGTACATTATGGTCATCATATTTACCTACTTTGCACCTAAATATATTGTACCAATTGCCTATGACTCTGGAGGTGTGACTACCTCTACTGTTACCGTTCCCCTAGTTGCAGCCCTAGGTTTAGGTTTGGCAGAAAACCTTGAATGGTGTGATCCACTGATTGATGGTTTTGGACTCATAGCCTTTGCATCACTCTTTCCTATGCTTACAGTCATGGGATATGGAATATATGCAGAATATAGTAAAACTAAACAACAAAACCAAACTAAAGGAGAATAATCATGAAATTTACCGCACTCTTTGTAGTCATACCCGATAAAGATGAAGAAGCTGCTATTGAAGTAGCAAAAAAATATGGTGCAGGTTCTGTCACTATTTTACATGGTAAAAGCATTGGACTAGAAGAGAAAAAAGTATTTTTTGGCTTAACTTTAGAAGAAAATGTCTCTGCTCTACTGTTTGTTTTACCCCGTAGACTTTCTATGAAGGTGATGAAATCATTAAGAGCAGAATTCGATATAGACAACCCAGAAAATGCAGGATTTGCCTTTACCATGCCAGTAAGTCATGTAGCAGGGCTAGACACAAAAGAACTACATAAGTTCGAGAACGATATTAAATCAATGTTATAGGAGATAAAATGTTAGTACAAGAAGTAATGACCCCCAAAGAAAAACTTGTTTCAGTTGAACCTACAGCCACAGTAAGAGATGCATTAAAACTTATGCGTAAACATGCCGTGCGTTCTATTATTGTAGAGAAGACACAAGATAACGGTGCGTATGGTTTGGTTACATTTAAAAATATATTACAAAGTATTGTTGCTGAAGATGGTGATATTGATCTGCTTAATGTCTATGACATTGCCGCTAGTCCTGCTGTAGGAGTCTCTGCAAAACTTGACGTTAAATATGCTGCAAGAATGATGGTTAAATCGAGTATTAAGCGTCTACTTATCATTGACAACAATGAATTACAGGGTATCTTAACCATGACAGACATTATTGAAATTCTTATGGACTCTGTAGAATAAGCACTATTTTACTTTAGGAAAAGTGAGTTTGAAAATACTCCCTTCTCCTTTTTTAGAATCTAAATCTAATTTTATTTTATACTGCTTACAGATTGAAAGCACAATACTCAATCCTATACCAAAACCTCCACGTTCATTATTAACTCGGTAGTATCTTCTAAATATATCTGCTTGCATTTTTTCATCTATGCCAACACCTTTATCTTCTACTTCTAAAATATTATTTTTCAACCTAATAGCAATACTGCCTCCAGTATCTGAATACTTAATAGCATTTGAAACAAGGTTATCAATTAACCTATAAACAGAACGTTTTGGCATATGTATTTTAGTTGATTCAAGGTCTGTTAAAAGATTAAGTCGTTTTGAATCAATAAGTTCTTTAATGAATTCTAACCTCTCTTCTATAATGTTAGCTAGACACAGCTCATCAGAAGGCTCAACGCCTCCTTCAAGTCTATAGGTCAATGATCCATACATTGTACTAAGCCTCTTAGCAGAAGCTTCAAGACGCATCATTTTCTTAGGCTCTACATTTTTAAGAGATTGTATGGTCATCAAAATAGCAGAAATAGGTGTATTGAGTTCATGTGTCGTATCTGAAATAAATTTATCTAGTGATTCTATCTGTTCTCGTACAGGTTGCAAAAAGAGTCTTCCTAAAAAAAATCCTACTGCACCCATAAGTATAAATGAAAGTATTAAATAACCAATAATTTTAACACGTAAATCTGCCAGTGATTTGGCCAAATCATTTTCTTTTAAAACCACATAACGTACACCCAAATGCTCACTTGTGTCTTCAGTCACCGTATAACACTTCATATTTTTTTCAAAAAAATCTATATCATAGGTTTCTACTTTATCAATTTGTGTATAGAGTGGCCGCTTATTTTTGTCATAATACCCTACTTCAAATCTACAATGATTTAAATTTTTTAAAAATGATACAGCATTAAAATGTTCATAATCATCCTTCGTCATCTTCATCGCTTTCATTACGATTTCAGATGATAGCATACGTGACTGATACATCATCTCATACTTCATTACAGATTTCATAGCAGCACGATTGTTTTCAAAAAATAGATATCCTATAATGCTCAATAAAATAAATACAGAAACCAAATAGACCGATAAAAATCGAAAAAGAGACTTACGTTCGTAGGATGTTAAAACGATAACCTTCTCCTTTTATATTGTCAAAATAATCTTTCTCGAACATTTTTCTTAAATTTTTAATATACGTACGTATGGTTGAGTGTGTTGGTATATGATCATCTTCCCATACATTTTCAATAATCTCATCACAAGAGATTATTTTTCCACTATTTCGTACAAAATATTCTAAAACCTGTGCTTCTTTTTGTCTCATTTCTATTACACTGTTACCATGTAATAACTGGTGTGCTTTAGGTATAAATGTCATACCATCAAACTCTATCTCATCTTGTAGATGATGCACTTTAACAATATACTGTATGCGAGCATTGAGTTCTTCAAGCTCAAATGGCTTTCTCAAATAATCATCCGCACCTAAAGCAAAACCTTTTTTAAGGTCATCAATACTTGAAAGCGATGTAATATATATAGCAGGCGTGGTATTGCCTATTTCACGTAAGTAACTAAGAATTTCAAAACCGTTAATATTGGGAACATTCACATCCAAAAGTAACATATCATATGCATTGGAAGCTATGGCATCGAGTGCCTTTTCTCCATCAAAGTATGCCTCAACATCATACCCCTCTTCTTGTAGAAATTCCAATATAATTTCTTGTAAAATACTATCATCTTCTAAAAGCAATATTTTCATCTATACACCTTTTTATACACTAAAGCCCCTTAGCATTCCTAAATTCAGCTATTTCACTCTCTACCATACCATCTATCATGCGGACATAAAGGTCATTTATGAGATTAGGAGAGAGGTCTAGTTCAATGGCTTGTGCACGCACAGCTGAAATAACATCCGAAACTCTATCTTCTGCTTTGACCTCTTCAATACTTGTTTTAAAATGTGCAATTTGTTTTATATAATCATTACGCTTTGCTATAAGCTTCACAATCTCTTCATCTACATTGTCTATCTCTTCGCGTGCTTCATCTAGTGTATTACATTGTTTGGTTTGCATAACTATTCCTTGTTATATGTTGAAATATTATAGCTTAAAATGGATTAATGGGGATTATGTTAGAAGATGAAAATATATTTTGCAGGGGCGAACCTATCTGTTCGCCCTTAATTTGGAAATCTTTACTCTACCTCTGTATCGATAACATCGTACTGTCATTAGAACGCTTTTTGAGCAAAGCTCAAAAACCTACGTTGTCACTACGACCTCTTCAACAGAGTGTTCGCATGACTAGTCATGCTGTATGCAGAAGTAGAGTCTTACTCTACTTCTGCATCGATAACATCGTCATCGTCTGCTTTTTTAGCTTCTGGGTTTGCACCACCTTGTTCTTTGGCGTACATAGCTTCTGCTAGTTTGTGTGACTTTTCAGTTAATACTTTTACTTTCTCTTCAATCTGTTCTTTTGTTGCAGAATCATCTTTCAATGTTGCCTCTAAATCTGCAATGGCTGCTTCAATAGCTTCTTTTTCTGTTGCATCAAAATTTTCACCTACATCTTCAAGTGACTTACGTGTTTGATGCACCAATGCATCTGCTTGGTTTCTTGCATCTACAACTTCTTTTCTTTTTTCATCTTCAGCTTTATTTGCTTCAGCATCTTGAACCATTTTTTCTATCTCATCATCAGAAAGTCCACTTGAACCAGTAATTTTAATCTCTTGAGATTTACCTGTTCCTTTGTCTGACGCAGTAACTGTTAAAATACCATTGGCATCAATGTCAAATGTTACTTCAATCTGTGGTACACCACGTGGTGCTGCTGGTACATCTCTAAGTTCAAACATACCTAATGACTTGTTATCTTTAGAAAACTCTCTTTCACCTTGAAGTACATGAATACTTACAGCTGGTTGGTTGTCTTCTGCTGTTGAAAATACTTGTGATTTCTTTGCAGGAATCGTTGTACCTTTTTCAATCACTTTAGTTGTCACTCCACCCAAAGTTTCAATACCAAGACTTAGTGGTGTTACATCAAGTAAAAGTACATCTTTTACATCCCCTGCCAATACTCCACCTTGAATAGCAGCACCAAGTGCTACAACTTCATCTGGATTTACAGATTTGTTTAGCTCTTTACCAAAGAATTTTTTCATCTCTTCTTGTACCAATGGTACTCTTGTTGAACCACCGACCATGACAACTTCATTGATTTCAGATGTACTTAATCCTGCATCTTTTAGAACGCCTTGGACTGTTTTAATTGTAGAGTTTACAAGGTCAGAGACTAAAGACTCAAATTTTGCTCTAGTAATTTTTACAATAAGGTGCTTAGGTCCAGATGCATCTGCTGTGATAAATGGAAGGTTTATCTCCGTCTCTGTTGAGCTTGAAAGCTCTTTTTTAGCCGTTTCAGCTGCATCTTTAACACGTTGAAGTGCCATTACATCGGCTTTTACATCAATGCCTGTATCAGACTTAAATTCATCTGCTACATAATCAATGATCTTATTGTCGAAATCATCTCCACCTAAAAATGCATCTCCTCCAGTTGCTAAAACTTCAACAACACCATCACCTGTTTCAAGTGCAGTAACATCAAATGTACCACCACCAAGGTCATAAACTACTATCTGTTCTGCATCTTTTTTATCTAGTCCATACGCAAGTGCCGCTGATGTTGGCTCATTAATAATACGAAGTACATTTAACCCAGCAATAGTTCCTGCTTCTTTTGTCGCTTTTCTTTGTGCATCATTGAAGTACGCAGGTACAGTAATAACTGCGTCAGTTACAGTTTCGCCTAAGTACGCTTCCGCATCTTCTTTCATCTTCATGAGTACTTTTGCAGAAATCTCTTGTGGTGTATACGTTTTACCCGCTACCTCAATAGCACATGCACCTGAACGATCTACTATATGATATGGAAGTTTTTCTTTTGCTTCTTTTGCATTGTCCTCATTCATCATAAGACCCATGATTCTTTTTATAGAGTAAATCGTATTTTCTGGGTTTGTAATTGCTTGTCTTTTTGCAGACTCACCTACTAAAACCTCACCCTTGTCTGTAAATGCAACAATAGAAGGTGTTGTATTTTTACCTTCTTTATTTGCAATAATTTTTGCTTCTCCATTGTCAAACACTGCCATTGCAGAGTTTGTTGTCCCTAAATCTATTCCTAATACTTTTGCCATATTTATTTCCTTTAGATATTATCTATATTTTCACAGGGTACGATTATCATCGCACCAAAATTACAATATTATAACGGTCGATATCAATCGTCCCCTACAACGTTTATTTACAAGTACTCACCATCGCAGGACGTAAGATTCTGTCCTTAATCGTATAGCCTTTTTGCATCACTTGCACTACATCACCTACTTCATGCTCATCACTTTCAACTTGCATAATAGCTTGATGTACTTCAGGGTCAAATTCACCAGAACAATCAACCTCTTTAATACTATTTTTTTCTAGTATCTTTTTAAGTTGCTCAAAAGTAAGGTTTACACCTTCTTTCATGTTTGCCAATACTTCTGAACTATTTTCATCATCTGTATTTTCAATAGATGATAATGCATTCTCAAAAGAGTCCATCACTGCCAATATATCTTTTGCAAAACTTTCATTTGCGTAAGACACGGCATTGTTTTTGTCTTTTTCAAGACGTCTCTTGGTGTTTTCAAAGTCAGCATGTGCTCTTAAGTATTTATCTTTGTACTCTGCAGCCTCAGCCAAAGCTTCTTCTAAAGGGTCAACCTCAGTAAGCTCTTCTTCACTGTTTTCTACTTCTTCTGTAGTATCTTCAGTTTGCACATCTTCAGCTTGAGACTCTTCAGTTGTTTTGTTCTCATCACTCATAAAAAATCTCCTTTATTCAATAAAATTTGCATTACATTTTGTAAGCTTGGAAACATTATACAACATTGAGTCTATCTTTGTCAAGTACTAGTTAAGTCAACTTGACTAAACTATAAATATCGAGAGTAAATTATCTATTTATTTTACCGTTCAGGTTAAAAAGATATGCGTTTAGCATCTATATTTATGCATGTGAAGGATAGTAATAAAATAGTTTTAAAATATAAAAAGGAAAGAGAAAAGATACGTTGGTAGGTAAAGTGATGTATATGTCTTATGTACTAGACATATACATTCAAGGTAAAAATTGTAATTGGTTATTTTTTAGTTTCTAATTCCCAAATCAACTTTAATTGTATTCCATCTAGTAAGATCCACTTTTCTTAAGTATCTCATAAGTCTTCTTCTCTGCCCTACTAGTTTAAGTAGTCCTAATCTTGAAGAGTGATCTTTTTTATTTATTTTAAGGTGCTCAGTCAAGTATTTGATTCTCTCTGTAATAAGAGCTACTTGCACTTCTGTTGAACCTGTGTCGCCGTCTTTTTTAGCATATTTAGCAATGATGTCTGCTTTTTTCGCCTGATCTAAAGCCATAATGACCTCCTGATTGGTATAAATTCTCAAAATTGAGTTCGCAATTATAGTGAATTTAACTTACCTAAGGCTTATAACTATCTTATCATGTCAACTTAATAAAAATTAGAGTAAAATTGTCCTAATTAATTAAAAGGTTCAATATGCTATTGACACGTGCTAGCGAATATGCTTTACTCTCTTTGGACTTTTTGCAAAAATCTGATGTACCCCTAGGAGCAGAACAGATTGCAAATGAACTTTGTATACCAAAAAACTTTTTAGCAAAAATACTGCAAAGTCTTGCTAAACATAATGTATTGGAATCCCGTAAAGGTGCACATGGTGGGTTCATACTCTCAAGAAATCTTAGTGAAGTTTCAGTCAGAGAAGTTATTTATGCTGCTGAGGGTAAGTATCCTGCTGTTTTTGACTGTACGAGTTACGCTGAGAGTTGCCCCAATGGTAGCATCGGTACCTGTGCCATTTCTCCATTTCTCATGAAGTTTCAAAGCAAAATTGATGACTTTTTAAATGGTTTAATGATTGGAGATATTTTATAGCTCTCACAACTAGTCGTTTTTAAATCACAACATTTCACAAGGGTTTTTATGAATCAACACGTTTACCACCTCTCTCACATAGACCTCGATGGTTATGGATGTCAATACCTCTCACAGCAATGTTTTGAAAATATTGACTGTTACAATGCCAACTACGGGCCAGAAGTACCTGCCCGTTTAGGTGAAATTGTAAAAAAAATAGAGCAAGATAAATTTATCTATGGGGAAAAAGTAGAAGCACTCATTCTCATTACCGACCTTAATCTTACCACAAAAGAAGCAAACTGGATAGAAAAAGAAACCATACGCATCGGTGCAAAATTACAACTTCTAGACCACCATGCTACAGGTGCGTCAGCTGCAGAACGTTTTGCGTGGTATTACTTAGATAGCAAACGATGTGCGACGCTCATTACTTATGAGTGGTTACAAAAACATTATGATTTTGATAAGACTAATGACTTTGCTCGTATCGTAAAAGCTATCAATGCCATAGACATTTGGGTAAGTGATGATGCACTTTTTGAATATGGAAAAGTGATGCTAGGTATGATCTCTGGTGCTAGAGAAATAGGACGTATCTTGTTTCCTGCAGAAGACAGAGCGTTTAAGCTCTCCATGATAGAAGTTGCAAAGAACCTAGTGGAAACAGAAGAAGCACCTATTCAACTAGATGATGCTTTGCATCAGACAAAAAAAGCATTTTTCAAACAAAATAAAAATGATACAAAAGACAACTTGGTGGCTACCTATGTCACCAATCTTTTAACCACAGACAAACAACGGCTCACTATTGAGTACAAAGGTCATAAAGGCATACTAGGCTATAACGTAGGAAATGCTTCTATTATAGGAAATGCTTCTATGGTCGCCAATGAAGAGTATGCGTTTTACATGGATGTAAACTTTAGAGGGAACTTTTCTCTAAGAAGTAATAACAAATTAGATGTCTCTGCCATGGCAGCCCACATTGGTAATGGTGGAGGTCATGTCAATGCAAGTGGTGGAAAAATAGAAGGCTACAAAGACTCTTTTGTCTATGCAGATGTACGTCAGTTTATACAAGACTACATAGACAAAAAGTGCCAATAGACTTCTATAAGTCTATTTTAATACCAAAAAGATAGTTTGCAGTATCAAGCTTAGACGTATCTATATCTTTAATATCTAACACATCACCATAGTCCGTATAACCTACAAATGCAGAAATACTGTCATTTAACTGATAATTTACTTCTAATCCAAAAGTAAAATCTGTTGAAGAGTCTGTTATCTCTTTGACAGTATCAGTAATTTTAAAAGCACCATCAGTTTTAACTAGACCTACTTTAGGTGTAAGAGATACGCCTGAGACTAAAGGTAAAGTATATGTAGCAAATAACCCATATCTACTAATGTCTTCTTTTGAAAAAGAGGCATGTTCTGAAATATTTTTAGTATACTCTAATCTAGCACCAATATTGCTCAACACTTTGATAGAACCAAATGCTGTGACATAATTATCTGAATTATTGCCTTTAGCATACCCCAATCCCAGTTGACCAAATGAATTGGCCATTGCCATTGAACTTAAAAGTATTACACTTAATAATAATTTTTTCATAACGTATTTCCTTAAGTTTATTTAAAAAATTTTAACCAAATATCTATTAAAACAAAATATATAGTATTGAAAACTCTTAAGAACTTAGCAATGACCGTAGCCCTATTGATGTACTATTTTTATAGTTTAAGTGTGTTAGACTTTCACTCTCGCTTGTAGTGCACGTGAGAGTGACATTATATCAATATTTTCCAGTTCTACCCCAGTAGGCACACCTTGTGCTATTTTAGTAAAGCGTATCTCTAAACCTTTTAACTTATCTTCGATGTAGAGTATCATTGTGTCTGTGGCTATACTAGGAGGGAAAGCAAAGATGATTTCATCTACCCCACCTACGGCATAAAACAGGTGTGCTTCATCTAAATCACGCACTTCTGAAATCACATAATACACCCCATTAAATTGACCGCTCTCTTCAATAGTCAAAATGTCTTTTGCAGACTGTACAATACAAAGTTTTGAAGTATCACGGTAAAGGTCAGAGCAGATGCTACAGAGTTCATCTTCACTCATGTTATGACATTTGGTACATTTTTGTATGCTATTGATACCAGTTTCTAAAGCATGAGCCAATTTCATCGCAGCAAAACTGTCAACCATCACTGCTTGATATGCCATACGAATAGCAGACTTTTTACCAATAGAGGGAAAAGATTGAAAAGCATCTACTAGATTTTCAAAGGCTTCTATTTTGTAGTGTTTCATAATATTTTTCTATTTAGTCTCTTAAATAGTCAGAAGCTTTAGAGTACTCAACAACAGACTTAATAAAAGTGACCACTTTTTGATGTTCAGGGTGTGCATCATATGCATCAAGTCCTTCTTTGGATTCAAATACAGCAATAATGCTTAAATCCATTGCTCTTTGAGATTCTACAAAATTTACACCTACATCTATGCTTCTTAGGCTCGGTACTGCTCCCATAAGGTTTTCTAACATCTGTTTAGCCTGAATAATATTGGCTTTTTTGTTTTCTTCTTTGAACTTAAACATGACAATATGAACTAACATAAAAGTACCTTTAAAACTATTTTTGAAAGTATAACAAAATTATGGTAGAATTCGCCAAAATAAGTAGGTGACATTGGTTGAATTTCTCGAAGAAATTAAAGCTATGTCCTCAATTTGGAGAAAAAGTGACAGAAATATCTTACTATGAAGTATTGGAAGTGACCAAAGATTGTTCTGGAAGTGAACTTAAAAAATCGTACCGTAAACTTGCAATGAAATATCACCCAGATAGAAACCCTGATGACAAAGAAGCAGAAGATAAGTTTAAAGAAGTCAATGAAGCCTACCAAATACTCTCTGATGATGAAAAACGTAGTGTTTACGACCGTTATGGTAAGGCTGGACTTGAAGGTCAAGGTGGATCTCGTGGTGGATTTGGTGGTACAAACATGGATGATGTTATGGATATGTTTAACTCTATGTTTGGTGGAGGTGGATTTGGTGGAGGACGCCAATCTCGCCGTGACCCCAGTCAAAAATATGCCCTTGATTTTGAAATAGAACTACCACTAGAATTTCATGAAGCAGTTTTTGGATGTGAAAAAAGTATAGACATAACCTATAAATCCTCATGTGATGATTGTGAAGGGACGGGTGCTAAAGATGCCAAAATGGAATCTTGTGAATACTGTGGTGGTCAAGGACAAGTACTCATGCGTCAAGGACCTATGCAGTTTGCACAGACATGTCCAAAGTGTCAAGGACAAGGAACAAGTGCTAAAGATACATGTGGTAGCTGTAGAGGTGAAGGATACCACGAAAAAGAAGACACTGTCACAGTAAATATTCCTGCAGGTGTAGACTCTGGCAATCGTTTAAGAGCACAAGGCTATGGAAATGAGGCAAAAAATGGACAACGTGGAGACCTGTATCTTACTTTTATTGTAGCAGAAGATGAAAATTTCATTCGTAATGGCAATGACATTTACATTGAAGTACCAGTCTTTTTCACACAAGCTATCTTAGGAGAAACTATTTCAATTCCTACATTAGATGGAGAGCTTGAACTCGAACTTAAAAAGAGTACAAAAGATAAAGAACAATTTGTCTTTAACGATGAAGGTGTTGCAGATGTACACTCTGGAAGAAAAGGTCGTCTTGTCGCACAAGTGATGATGGTACTACCTAAAAAAATAAATGATGAGCAACAAGAACTTCTTGAAAAACTTCAAGAGAGTTACGGTGTTGAGAGCCGTCCACACAAATCTACTTTTGACTCTGCTTTTGAAAGAGTCACATCTTGGTTCAAAGGTTAGTAAATTTTATAGGTGCGTACAACGTACCTATATCACTCTCTGTTTTAACATAACCTTACTTGCAGAACGTTCTAAACTTGCATCATCTACACCTTTGTCATAAGCGATAACATAAATTTCATCTCCACTTTCTAAATAGTTTTTTTCTCCAAATACATCATAGGCCGTTGCACCTATAGAGATTAATGCTTGCTTAGGATAATCACACTCTTTTAATCTATCGGCTATATTTTCCAAAGGACCAAAATCTTTTTGGTGATTCATTTTGTCTATAAGCCATGATGTAAGCTGTCCGTAGAAGTAAGAGTAGCCAAGTAGTGGTGCATCTACTCCATAAGGATGTAAGACACCATTACGTTCGACATATGAGCACAAATGGTAATGATCCATCACCCCACCCACTTGAAATTTATCTATCTCTATCCATTTATCTCCTATGCCTTTAGAGTTGATACCCCAAGATTTCTTATCAGAAATCTTTTTTGCACCCTCTTTACGAATAGTGCAGTCATTAAAAGTAGTAAACTTTAATGCTTGTAAATCTATGACCAACTTGTCACTATTATACTTCACATCAAAAAGTATGGCTATTTCAGGTTCTACTTGGGCATTGGCTTCATACTCAGGCAAATGTAACTTGTCTGTTCCAATCGAGTAAAGCCCTAAAAATGATTTTGAATTTGGTAAATAAAATGGAAAAATTCCTTTGGGAGCATCTGCCGTTTGGGTAACAACATTTTCAAAGTCTTTTTCTTCACCTGCCTGTTTTAGATGATGTGCAAAATTACCTGCCACCCCTAAACCAATAACATTTTTTAATTGCATAGTTGTATCCTTCTAAAATTCTATAGAAGTATATCTTAGTGATAATTATAGTGTGATTTTAAATATAAGATTTTATATTTAATTGGTGAGGTAATTAGAAGTGGCTACTACCATAAAAGATAGTAACCTAAAAAAATAATATTAGTTTGCCGCAGCAACTGCGTCTTTAAGTGTTTTACCTATTTTAAATTTTGGTGCAGTATGTGCTGCTTTTGTATATGTTTTATCTGTTCCTGGTACTTTACCAGACTTTTCTGCTACATCTGCTGTAGAAAATGTACCAAAACCTACTAAAGATACAGTTTCTTTCTTTGTTAATGCTTCTGTTACAGAGTCAATAAATGCTTTTACCGCTCTATCTGCAGCCGACTTGCTATCAAATTCACCATTTTTTTGTACTAATTCTACAAATTCTGCTTTTGTCATTCGTTATTCCTTTAAATTTAAGTGCACCCATTATAGCACAATCATTACTTAAATAATGCTAAAATACACCCCATAATTGGGACATATTCACACCTTGGCTATAAAAGTATATTGTAAATAGCAGGTAGCCATCCAAAATTATCTTCTTCTGTTTCTATTGTAATACTTCCAAATTCATAAATATCATACCTTGTATAGATTTCTAACCTATAACTATATTGTGTTTCTTCATCTA
>JAYEFI010000065.1:0-3938 GCA_034658615.1 Campylobacterota bacterium | reverse complement strand
TAATAATATCAATGACTTTTGCATAGTTTTCTCCTAGAGAGACAACTAACATTTTACTCTGTTTCTTTTTACTTTGTATGCTTAGATAGTATTTGCCATTACGATAAGCTATGCCTTCAATGCCTGATTTTTTACTAAAAGAAACTTTCTTACCTTTTATTTTGAATTTTTTTATGTTTTGTGTGTGTTTGTTTACTTGAAGAAGGCTACCATCTTCTACGGCAAAAATGTAGTATTCATCATGACACACGACACCTTCTAAGTCATAATCTCCTAGATTGTAGGTAGTCAATATTTTACCTTTTGGTGTGAGTTCATAGTATGCACCTTCATCATTGGCAACAACAAGCGTTTGTGTATTTTGACAATATGAAATACCCGAGGCCTCAGGTATGCTAGCTATGGTGTGAGAAGTGCTGTTACTACAAGCAAAAATACTTAAAGCTAGAGGTGTAAATAGAATAGATTTTAATGACATAGTTTTCCTGCAGTTCATGAATTTATAGTGTCACATGATAGCATAATGATTATTTGGTTAAAATATATCAAAATTTTAGGAATGATGATGAGTAACTGTGTATTGTGTAATGTAGTCGAGAATCTATGCGAGTATACTGTAGCACCCAAAGATGAAACAATAGTCATATGTAAAACATGTGAGTCAAGCATAGATGAGCCAAGCAAAAATGAAAAGCATTGGAATTGTCTGCATGACAGTATGTGGAGTAGTGAACCTGCTGTGCAAGTAGTGGTCTATAGGTTACTTACTAAACTCAATGCCCAAGATCAACTAGATATGTTATATGTAGAAGATGATGTTATCGCATGGGCAAAAGAGGGATTGGCTAGTGAAAATGAAGAGCCTGTACGTGATGCAAATGGAACAATACTTGTGGAAGGTGATGCGGTAAGTATCATAAAAGACTTGCCTGTAAAAGGTGCAGGGTTTACGGCAAAGCAGGGAACAACGGTTAAAAATATACGTATGGTTCCAGGTGATCCTACCCACATTCAGGGTAAGGTCAATGGGTCAATGATCTTTATTGTCTCTAAATTTTTAAAAAAACTATAATTAAAGGAAATTAAATGAAGCAAAAATTACTAAAATTCACACTATTAACGATGTTATTGAGTATATCTGCCTTTGCAGAAGATATTATATTAACAACGGAAAAGCTAAACGAAATTAAAAAAACTACACGTACACTTAATTCATCAAGTATACAAGTTAAAGAAGGTATTGATAAAGGATCATACTATTTTTTAAAGCTCAATATAAAAAAGAAGCGTGGCAGTAGAATATCTTATGCTTTTTTAGAAAAAGAGAGTGGTGCACTATATATGGGTACACGTTATGAGAAAAATGGTCGAAAAATGACTTTCCCAATGACACAAAAAGCGATTGCAACTATTAAAAAGGGCATATCATTTTCTTATGGTAAAGGTACAAAAGATCTTTATGTTGTTACCGATCCCGAATGTCCTTACTGTGTACGTTTTGAAAAACAAGCGCTTGGAAAACTTGATGACTATAGAGTACATGTTATTCTTTATCCACTTTCATTTCACAAAAAAGCACCAGCTATGGTTGAATGGATTATGCAAGGTAAAGATGATGCAGAGAAAAAACATAGACTGGAAGACGTAATGGTTAACAAGTCACAAGAGTATGTTGCCTTTATGGGTAAAAAAGGACAAAAGTTTGGCTATACAGACACCATTAAAGTAAAAGTAGACAATGCCATAGCTGCAGCAAAAGCATTAGGTGCAACGGGTACACCGTCTGTGTATAACGAAAAGTATGCAAAAATAAATTGGAAATCATTGGTTGTACCTAAGGTAGCACCTAAGGCTAAGGTAGGACAAGCCAATAAAATCAGTACCAAGTAACTATAACCCCTTCATGACCACCTCAAAAAGGTGGTCTACTTCTTTGTCATCAAAAAATACCGTTTCTTTAGAGTTAAAAAAATCTAGTACTTTTTTAGTAGGTAATGCTGGTGCATAAATGCAGGTAGGATGGGCAGGTTTAAAAGCTTGCATGAGTGAAATATGCTCCTCTATGTGTTGTTCACATATAAAACAGTTCTCTTCAGGGTATAACCTTCCTTCATAGTCCAATAAAGATATATAGCTCTCACAAACGATACGCTTAGGGTTTTGTTTATCCCATTTTTTTGCAGCATCAAGTAGTAAATGGTAGTAAAAGTCATCTATCTCTTCTGTATCACGCAAATGGGGTTCAAACTTTTTAATGAAGTTATGCCAAATAAGGAGTTTGTTGTTGTCAAAGAGCCAAGGAAAGTTCATTTGTGAGAGTGAGCGTAAGCGTGGCATAAACCGACCATCTTCACCTTCTACCTCAAAGTCGACAAGGTTTCCAAGTTGTAAAATGGAGTGACGAGCACCAAAAAATCGGTAGTATGTACGTACATGCGATTCTGTAAGCAACGTAGCTATAGAATCCTCATTTTTGGCTTTTTTGACTGAGAGTATAAATCCTTTGATAGATGTTTCCTATGCTCTTGTATTTCCAGAACCATAAATCTTAAATTTATAGGTAGTTAGTCCTTCTATGCCCATAGGTCCTCTGGCATGAAGTTTATTTGTACTTATGCCAACTTCAGCACCAAAACCAAACTGCCCACCATCTGTAAACTGCGTAGATGCGTTAAGATAGACACAAGCTGAATCAATGCTATTCATAAATATTTCAGCATCTGAATAGTTTTCTGTAATAATAGCATCTGAATGGTCCGAACCATACGCTCTTATATGGTCGATAGCTTCATCTACATTACTGACTACTTTGATAGAAAGAATATTTGCAAGGTACTCTGTCGCATAGTCCTCTTCTGTAGCTGTTGCTACGTCAATGTATTTTTGCGTTTTTTCACAACCTCTTAACTCTGTCTCATAATTTGCATAAGCAACTTTGAGTTCTGGAAGTATAGTAGGGGCGATGGCTTCATCTACAAGTAGGGTTTCCATAGCACCACAAATACCCACACGTCTACACTTTGCATTGATAGACACATCTAAAGCCTTGGTTATGTCAGCATCTTTGTGTATGTAGGTATGACATAAGCCTTTGTCGTGCTTTATGACAGGTACAGATGCATTGGATGAGATATACTTTATAAGACCATGTCCTCCTCTAGGAATAATAAGATCAACATATTCATCTTGCTTAATAAGCTTAGCAACACCTTCACGCGAAGCATCTGGTAGTAAAGAGACTATAGCTTTTGGCAAGTTATTTTTAACCAAAGCTTCTTGAAGTACAGTAGCAATAATTTTATTGGAGTTTTGTGCTTCTTTACCCCCTTTGAGTATGCATACGTTTCCACTCTTTAAACAGAGTGCTGCTGTGTCAGAAGTAACATTTGGACGTGACTCATAGATAATACCTATGACACCAATAGGTACAGTGATCTTTTGTATGTTTAACCCAGTATCTGTGGTCCATCCTTCTAGTATACGTCCCACTGGTTCTTTCAGTGCAGCTATTTCTCTAATGGCAGTTGCCATGTCGGATATTCTAGTTTCCGTAAGTAAGAGTCTATCCATAAGGGCAGCATCAAGATTACTTGTTTTCCCTGCAGATATATCTTTTTTATTTTCTTCTTCTATACGCTCGCTGTTGGCTATGAGTGCATTAGCCATGTCATTGAGTACGGCATTTTTTTTCGTACCACTGAGTGTTGCTACAATGCTTGAGGCTTCTTTGGCTTCTTGTAAAAAGGTCTGCATGTTTACCCTTGTATGTAAGAACAGCAGTAGTCAGTAACCGTTTTTACTTTTAAGTCAAATGAGGCATTGGCAGGAACGTTAAAGGTTTCAGGTGTATTGAGTGTTCTAAACTCTTTTTCTCCTGGAAGTTTGATTTCAAGTTCACCACTCATCATCTCCATGATTTCAGCTTCTTGTGTGTCAAA
>JAYEFI010000064.1:0-15029 GCA_034658615.1 Campylobacterota bacterium | reverse complement strand
ATAAGGTAATTGATTATGGCAACCCGTAGGCTATTTATGTGCATATCATCTGTAGGTGATGAGGCAAATCTTAGCATGTGTCACTCCAAAGATGTAATTTTCTATTTAAGTTAAGTATTATAGGGGTTTTTACTGAATATAAGGGGGTACTTTCAAGCTATTTACTGTAGATTAAAATCTCACATTATAATTCTCATAGATTATGATATAATGCCACAACTAAAGCAACCATCGGTCGATGCTTTCTTCTTCCACTAAATTAAACTTCAGCCTATGACCGACATGAGAACAGAATAAAATAATCTGCCAGGCTCGGACACATAAGGTAAAATAATTATGAAATTCACACAACTAGGACTCAATGAGTCTTTACTTAAAGCAGTTAAAGAGCAGGGGTATGACACGCCAACTCCTATACAACAAAAGGCTATACCTCTAGTGATAGAAGGTAAAGATGTACTAGCAGCTGCACAAACTGGTACAGGAAAAACAGCAGGGTTTACACTACCACTTTTAGAACGTCTTTCTCAGACAAACCCTCAAATGAAAAAGAAACAAGTACGTGTTTTAGTACTCACACCCACACGTGAACTAGCAGCACAAGTAGCTGATAGCATTAAAACGTATGGTAAATATATGCAGTATAAATCTACGGTTATTTTTGGTGGAGTGGGCATTAACCCACAACTAGCAACTTTGCGTAAAGGGGTAGATATTGTTATAGCAACTCCAGGTAGACTACTAGATATTGCTGGACAACAAGGCATAGACTTTTCAGCTTTAGAGTGTTTGGTACTTGATGAAGCTGACCGTATGTTAGATATGGGGTTCATACATGACATTAAAAAGCTTATGGCTATGATGCCTAAAAATAAGCAGACACTTTTGTTCTCTGCAACATTTTCTAAAGAGATAAAGTCACTTGCCGCAGGTTTGTTGAAAAATCCAGTACTTGTAGAAGTAGCTCGTGAAAATACAACAGCAGAACGCATAAGTCAAGTGGTACACTTGGTAGATAAAGGTCGTAAACGTGAGCTACTTGCTCAACTTATTAAAGCAGGGGACTGGAAACAAGTACTTGTCTTTACCCGTACTAAACATGGAGCCAACAGACTTTGTAAACAGCTAGAAGAGTACTCTGGCATTAAAGGTGCAGCAATACATGGAAACAAAAGTCAAGGGGCTAGAACCAAAGCACTTGCAGACTTCAAAGCAGGAAATGTACGTGTACTTGTGGCTACAGACATTGCTGCACGTGGTATAGACATAGATCAACTTCCTCATGTAGTGAACTTTGAACTTCCTAATGTACCAGAAGACTATGTGCACCGCATAGGTAGAACAGGTAGAGCAGGAATGAAAGGTGAAGCTGTATCTTTGGTGTGTATAGATGAACATGAATTACTAAAAAACATTGAAAAATTTACAAAATCTAGCATAGAAAAAGTAGACATTGAAGCCTTTAGACCAGACCCTAGCATAAAAGCAGAACCTATACAAAATGGTAGAGGTGGCGGACAGAAGCGTGGGAGCAATGGAAACAATAGGCATAAAAATAGCAGAAACAATAGCAATAGAAATAAAAAGCCTAATGATAAAAAAAGTGTAGAGAAAAAAGAAGAAAATAAAACACCTGAACAAAGAAGAAAAAAACCTAAAAATCCTCATGCAGCAAAAATAGGGTCTGATTTACAAGCAAAGCTAGATAAATTAGACAAAAGAGAGCATAGAAACAATAACAATAACAGGAACAAATAAATGAAAAAAATATTTAAACTTACGGATGAAAAAAAACATGAAGACCGTGTACTTGAATCTATAAAAAATGATATACGTAAGTATGTAAAGCGTGAAAAGAAAAAAGATTTACCTGAAAAAACAACTATGTACTGGGATTTTGACTGTAAAGTAGGTGCATCTGTGGAAGATGCAAAGGTGGTAGTGTATGAAGAACTTATCAAAGGTCTTGATGCAGTCAAAGCAACAGGTGTGAAAGAAGTTTATGTTGAAGTGATGGCAAAGGCCGTTTTAAAACCAGAAAAAACTGAGAGTGATACCCAGAGTGATGTGGTGGAGTAAACCATTTATTAATATTAATATTATATAATTTGAATATTAAAAGGATAAATGATGAATAAAACACTATTATTTTTGGCAGCAGTTTCTCTTGTGGGTACTACGGGATGTTCTAAAACTTGGTCTGGCGTAAAGCAAGACAGTGCTTTAATGTGGAAAGACACAAAAGAAGTTGTACATGATGCAACAGCTCCTACTATAGTACCTAGAATGCAAGTAAATAAGACAGAAGTTGCGCCAGTAAGATCAGTAACAACTAGAAAATTTGAAGACAAACCACAGGTCAATGTTGTGGCTCCAGCTGAAGTAGTAGTTGTTCCTTCAAACTCATAAAACTATTTTAAAGTATATATTTTACTTTTCTTGTAGAAGCTCCTCATATTTTGGGAGCTTCTAGTATAATTCTTACAATTTAATAGTAAAAGAGTTATACAACCTATGCAAACACTTATAGAAAAACTACACATAAAAACAAAATTACAAAAAACACATATACAAAATATTTTAAACATGTTAGACGAGGGTGCTACAATACCTTTTATTGCAAGGTACCGAAAAGAGATGACGGGGGGAGCAAGTGATGAAGTACTCCGTGATTTTGAAACAGCCTATAGTAGTGCAAAAAATTTGTTACAACGTAAAGAGGAAGTGTTACGACTTATAGCAGAGAGGGCTACACTAACAGAGCGTTTGAAAAAAAGTATTTTAGAAGCAAATACACTACGTATGGTAGAAGATATTTACAGACCTTTTAAAGAGAAGAAAAATACAAGAGCGATGGTGGCAATACACAATGGATTAAAGCCATTGGCAGATACATTACTTACAGCTAAATTGAGTATGTCGGCATTTAAACAAGAAGCAAAAAAATATGTAAAAAACAAAGTTACCAATGTAGATGCTGCTGTGCAAGGTGCACAAGATATTTTAGCAGAACGTTACGCAGAAGAGCCAAGAGAACGAGAAGCCATACGTAATAGCATGTTAAAGTTTGGTCTGTTGGTAAGTAAAAAAGCAAAAGGCTTTAATACCCAAGGAATTTATGCAAAATTTTTAGATCATTCTGAAAAAGTGGCTTACATGCCTTCTCACCGTTATTTAGCCATTATGCGTGGTGTACACGAGAAAGAGCTGAGTGTCAAAATCAATATAGATAAAGAGAGAATCGAAGAAAATATTAAAAAATATAAAATACCTAAAAATACTTCAAGCTCCAATGAGTTACTCTTTGATGCTTACAAAGATGGGCTTAACAGGTTACTTTTGCCCTCCATAGAAAGAGAAGTGCAAACACTACTGAAAGAGAAAGCAGACTTAGCTGCTATTGGTGTTTTTGGTAAAAACCTGAAACAGCTGTTACTCAGTCCTCCAGTTGTAAAACGTGTCATTTTGGGTGTTGACCCTGCTTTTAGAACAGGGTGTAAATTGGCTGTGATAGATGAAAATGGAAATTATTTGGAACATGCTGTTATCTATCCGACAGATCCTAGAAATGAGTATGATGCATCTAAAGTAGTTATTTTAAAGCTTATAGAGAAATATAACATTAAGGCCATTGCCATAGGTAACGGTACAGCATCACAAGAGACACAAGCTTTTTTTGCCAAAATAAATGCACAAGAAGGCACACAGATAGAATATACTGTAGTTTCTGAAGCAGGGGCATCGGTCTATTCTGCTTCAGATATAGCGATGCAAGAGTATCCACATTTAGATGTTACGATACGTGGAGCTATTTCTATAGCTCAAAGACTACGTGACCCTATGGCAGCACTTGTAAAGATTGACCCTAAGTCTTTAGGTATTGGACAGTACCAACATGATGTGAATCAAAAGTTATTAGAAAAAAAACTCAATGACATTACACAAGATTTGGTCAATGCAGTGGGGGTTGATGTAAATTCGGCATCTTATGTTCTGTTAGCACATGTCGCAGGGTTAAGTCAAAAAGTAGCACAAAATATTGTAGCACATAGAGAAGCACAAGGCTACTTTACCACAAAGGCACAACTTTTAAAAGTAAAAGGCTTAGGTGCAAAAGCCTATGAACAAGCTGCAGGGTTTATACGTATAAAAGAAGGGAAATCCATTTTTGACAATACTGGTATACATCCTGAAAGTTATGAAGTAGCAAAACTCTTAAAAGCTTTAACTTTAGAGACTATGAATATACAAGAGACAAAAGAAAAGCTATCTATAGGTGAAGAGACACTAAAAGACATTATCAAAGAATTACAAAAACCAGGATTTGATCCTAGAGATGCATTACCACCCATACCATTTAAAGTAGGGCTTACAGATATATCTATGTTGCATGAAGGAAGTATTGTCTCTGGTGTTGTAAGGAATATTGCAGACTTTGGTGCATTTGTAGATATAGGTCTTAAAAATGATGGCATGATACATATCTCTAAGATGAGTCAGAAGAGAATATCTCATCCTTTAGAGGTCTTATCTGTTAATCAATATTTATCACAAATTCAGGTGATAAGCATAGATGAAAAAAGTGGGAAAGTGGGTCTATCTATTGTAGAGTAAAATATTAGAAAAGACACTACAAATACTAAGTAAAGTATCTAAAATAAATTAACAGATACTTGCTTGGAGATAAGCATTAAAATTTGTTGTTTGTTTAGTATATATACTATTTGATTAACATAATATTAATTCTATTAAAAATATAAATAACGCCTCTACTGCACAATTTATCTTCTTAAAAATCGTGCATGAAACCCCAATATAAAACCCAAACTAGACTCAATAAGTCATAATTAGTTTTTACATTCTCTTAGCAGCTTTAAGTTTTTTACATGACATAGATATTAATGTCAATATAAAAAAGTTAACATCACTACACAATGAAATACGCTAATCGTATAATATTCTATTCTTCTAAAACAACTGTCTACTAGGCTCTACAGAAGTTGTATATGAACGTATGTTCATATATATAATTTAACAAACTAAACTATAAGAACAAATGTTCGTATAGTTTAGTGAACTGTATTTACCAATGTGAACACTTGTTCATAATGGATGATTTACTACAACTTGACATATGAACATTTGTTCATTATAATGTCACCAAAGGATCTTCTATGCATACAGATAACGAGACATTACCCGTTGTAAAGATGAGTAAAACAAAAGAGAAAATACTTAAACACTCTCTTAAGCTCTTCTCTACTAAAGGCTATAAAGCCACAACAGTTAGAGATATAGCAGGCTCAATAGGTATTAAGCAAAGTGCCTTATATAATCACTTTAAAAATAAAGATGCTATACTTGAAACGCTCATATCTAACCTTACTAGCTCTGCAATTGTGACGCTATTTGACAACAAAGAAACTTCAGAAATACACAAGCAAGGTAAGGGTCTTCTTATGTCTCTAGGGACTACCTTTAAGCTTATAGGATTTGACAATAAAAATGAAGCATTGATTAAACTTTTGATGCAAGAGATTTTTAGAAATGAACGTATTAGAGAGATATATAATGAGCATTTTTATCAAGATAATGTCAAAAAACTTTCAGGGGTATTTTTTAGTATGATGCAGGAGAATATGATAAAATCTTCAGACCCCCTACTTTTAGCAAATGAGTTTTTTTCACCTCTGTTTTTTTATCAAATGCAAGTTTCATTATTGAAATTAGACAACAAATCTACTTCTGCTTTAGTCTCGATGTTTGAAAAGCATGTTGATCTTTTTTGGGATAATATTAAAATAGAAAAACAAGGGTCACTGTTTTAAACCAATTTTAGTTGCTGTTAAAAAGACATACTGCTTTCCGGTAATGGTAACTCTATATTTTTTTTGTTGCAAGTACTTCTTCACAAAAATAACATCACTATATAGCAATGATTGTTCACTCATGGCATAATTTGGTGCTTTTGCTCCATATATGACCTCACCCCCTATCCACCTAGAGTTTGGAAACCCTAAGATGATTGAGGCATCTTTAGTAAGATGATTTTGTACTAAGTGCATAAAAAATGGTTTAAAGTCAATACTAGAACTTTGCAGTGTTCCTATACTGATGAGTAAATCTGATTTTTCTAAATTCAATGTATCTAAGTCATTGATGTCTTTGGTATAAAAAGTTATATTTTCTTCATTAAAGAGTTGTTTAGCCTCCTCTATTGCACTGGCAGAGTGATCAATACCTATAAAATTTATATTATAATATTTTTTAGTATCAATAAGGGTTTTTATTGCCATGAACTCGTCAGCACGGTTAATGCCAAGGTTTAAAACCTGTTTTTTACTTGCTACTTTTACATTTTGTAATGCTTGCAAATAGTAGTAAAGAAATGCGGGTTCTTCCATTTTATGTATATGCCAGAAGTGTGAATTTACACCATATTTTTCATTTTTTTTACGATCATTGTGAAAAGAGTCTGTTTTAAGTTTTTGAAACGTTATTTCAATAAGATGTGTTGATACAGGCTTAGGTATATGCATTTTACACATGAGTAACTCTGCTAAATCTACCCATGCTTTGTATGAACGGTAGATATAAACTATATTCTCAATTTCTATCTCTTTGCCTGCATATTCATCGTAGGTATCAGGATTTAGAACTACAAAAGATATAGATGTATTGTCTTGGAGCTGTTTTGTTAAACAGGAGAGTATCTCTTGCATACTTTGTTGAGTAAATGTTTTCATGTTGAAATTTTAACATAATTGGTATTGAATATGATATTACAAACCTCCCTAATCATTGGGAGGGAAAAAGAATGTATAAAAACATCTTATGATTAGGAAGGTTCAATTTGATTATACAATAAGTGTGTGTACTTTTTGTGTAGTGTCACTAATGAAGTTCAAATAAAAAAGTATTAAGAAGCACATTTTATGTTATTATTAAATACAACAAGTAAAAAATAGGAGAAAAAATGTTAGATAATAATGCAATGCGTGAAGTGATCTATATTTTTTTATGGCTTATTGGAATTATTTTTATGTATGCACTCCTACATACATATATATTGGAGCCTTCTTCTAGTAATGAAAAGAGTCAAATACATACGCTAGAGAATACAATAGATAATGTCAAGACTACTCCAAATGACAAAAACAGAGAAAAAGTAACACCCCCTAAAAAAGTAGATACTTATAAAATAAGTAGTAAAAAGCATGATGCAGATATAGCTTCAAAAAGTAACACTAAAAATACTGAAAAGAAGATGAATACAACCATAGTAAAGGTAGAAGATACAACAGTTGTTATTCCAATTCAAATTGAGAAAAAGAATACTATTCTATCTTCTAAAGTGAAAGAAACTACAGAAAATAAGATTTTACCAAATATTCCGAGTTTACCTACACTTCCAAAAGTAAGTAGTGTACCTAAAGCACCTACTCTACCTTCTGTACCCTTAGTAACAGTACCCGTAAGTGTTGAAAATATTGATACTGATACATTTATAAAAGTACTGGAAAAAGATGATGATAAGCTTTTAAATAGTGCTCGTGAGCATATGGAAAATAGTATAAAAATTATGAACGATACAATAACTCAATAGCTATTTATCATTGCCATAGTATTTAATCATCAACATTAGCTAAAGTTAATGCAAAAAGTACATTTACACCATTTTTTTGTAAAACACTTTGTGCTTCTTGTAGGGTAATGCCTGTAGTAATAATGTCATCTACAAGTATAACATCTATATTGGTTTTACCTGTATAGCTAAACTCTCTAGGGTTTTCTAGTCTAAATTGTAGGCTCTTTCCTGAGTAGTTTACTCTGTTTTGAGCCATAAGTTTACTATGTAAAGGATGGGAATGTATGGTTTGCATGGATTTTGTTAAAACTGACACATGGGAATATCCACTTTTAACATGCTCATCAATACCTACTATATAAATATCTCTCTCATCTGATTCTATAAATTCTGCTATAAAAGGTTTCATTGTTATTTTTGCAAGTGCCTTGTAGACACGGTAGCCTTCTGGTTTATGTTTTGTATGTAAAAGAGCTTCAATAGAAGTGTATGAATAAAAACTTATGACATCTAGTGTACCTATTGTTCTAGTTTGCATATGTATCTTTAATAAATGTCTCTGACACTTTTTACAGAATATTTTAAAACTTAGACTAGAACAAATATAGCACCGCATAAGGTTACTTTATATTTGAAAAAAGTTGAGAAACACTAGATGTGTTAGTTTGTAAAATATTTTTTTTCTCTTTAATCTTCTGTGCAAGTTGATGTACCGCCATTGCATAATATGAGCTATGATTATAGGTGGTAATCACACGAAAATTTTTAGCACCATACCATAGCTCATCGTAACGTGTACGCTTTAACTTAATAAGGCAAACTTCTTTTTTATAATAAAAAGGGATAACAGGCTTAATTCCATGCAGATTGACACGTTTATAGCGGTGTTTATATCCAGTAGGTTTTTGATTATATCTATTACCTTGGTAGTTGACACGCGTTGCTACAGGTTCACCTTTTCGCCATCCATTCATAGACAGATAGTTAGAAATACTTCCTATGGCATCCTCAAAATTATTCATCTGTTTTTTACCATCATTGTTAAAGTCTACAACAACTCGTTTATAGTTACTAGGCATGAATTGTCCTAGTCCTATAGCACCAGAAGAAGAACCTAGTACAGCTTTTGGATTTACACCTTGTCTAGCCGTCATACGTAAAAATTCTTGTAACTCATAACGATAAAACTTCCAACGTCTATGACCATTAAAGGCAAGGTAAGCCAATCTATCAAATACATAAAATTTACCTCTATTTTTTCCATAATAACTTTCAATACCAATAATTGCAGCAATATATTCAGAGGGTATGCCATATATCCTTTTTGCACGTGCCAGTGTACTTTTGTGGTCATCAAGAAATTGTACACCTAGTGATACGCGTTTGTCATGTAACATAATACGCTCATATCTATCCCACGAGCCTAGCTTCATGAATTCTTTATCTGGTTTTTTAGGTATATATGGTTTTATTTCACCCTTTGGTTTAACATTTTTAAATAATTGATAAAGTGTATTGCTTTTGTAGTTATATTTAGTTTGCATACTTTTTATAAAGTGTTTTACTGAAGATTTTTTAGTATAGTCTAGCCCAGCTGTGAGTGTGCTAGTGATGAGTAGTATGTAAAATAGTAGTTTAAAAATAGTCTTCATTATTCTTTCCATATGAATATTGAAATATTATAACAAAATAATATAGCTGAATCTATAGATTAATTTTAATACTATTAAAAATAGTCTAAGCTAGTAGATACTTCTCAATCTTACGTAAAGATTTTTTAAAGAATATCTCTTAAGACCATAGCATAGTGAAGTACGACAAGGTTAAGTAAAAAAATTCCCATAGAAGAAGCTTTAGAAAATAGCTTTTGTAGTGGGGTTTTGACTTTATGTAAAGTCATCATAGAGATTACCATATGAATCACTGTTAGCACAAAGATAACAGCAACAAGATAGAGTTTTATACGTAAAGCGTCTATCACTTCATTTGTGACATTTGAAAAAAGTATACTCAGTAGACCATTGCTATTTATCATCGTGTACCCAGTATAGAGTAAAATAATAAGTGCACCTGTCTCAAAGTACCCATAAATAGGTCCTATACGAGGATATACAGCATCTTGATCTTCTTTTTTACGTAAACTAACACCTAACATAAACATAAAAAAAGCACCACCAATCCATGCCATTGCAGCGACTAAATGTAGGTGTATTGCCCAGCCCATCAGTTGCTTTCTTTGTTATGGTGACCCAATGTACAGAACTTTTCTGCATTTTCGTTAGTAAGTAGTGTAAGTTGTTCGGGGTCAATATGTGTATAAAGTTGTACATTTTCAGGGATGATAGAGACGCTGACACCTAAATCATAGAGTTTGAGATAAGTGTTATAACCTAACTCTTTTACATAGAGGCTATCTACAGCATAACTTTTAAAGTTTTCAAAAAATAGTGCTGATTTGTCTGTTTTATAGTGATTTTCTTGTATTACTATACCCATCTCAACATCTATAAATACAAACATATCTGCTTTTCTAAAACGAGAAGCTATAGTTTTTTCATCTACTTCAAGAGGGATAAGCAACACGTTAACTATCCAACTTAAGTACAGCCATAAATGCCTCTTGAGGCACTTGTACTTTACCTATGGACTTCATACGCTTTTTACCCGCTTTTTGTTTCTCTAAAAGCTTTCTTTTACGGGTAATATCTCCACCATAACATTTAGCCGTTACATTTTTTCCCATAGACTTAACGTTGGAACGTGCTATAACATTGTTCCCTATACTTGCTTGAATGGCTACTTCAAAAAGTTGTCTAGGTATGAGTTCTTTGAGTTGTGCAACAAAAGCTAGACCTCGTGTACGTGCTTTTTCTTCTGGTACGATGATAGAAAGTGAATCTACTACATCACCCGCCACCTTAATGTCAAGTTTCACCAATTTGCCTTCTCTAAAACCTATAGGTTCATAATCAAAACTTGCATACCCTTTAGTAATAGATTTTAACTTATCATAGAAATCTAAAACGATTTCATTCATAGGAATATCATATTCTAAAAGTACACGTGTTTCATTGAGGTAATCCATCTTAATTTGTATACCACGACGGTCATTGAGTAGTTTTATAAGATTTCCAACATACTCTTGAGGTGTTAAGATAGTCGCTTTAACATAAGGTTCAAAAATCTTATCTATTTTTTGTGGTTCTGGTAATTCTGAAGGATTTTGAATTTCTATTTCATCTCCATTGGTTTGTTGTACTTTATAGATTACTGTAGGTGCAGTAGCAATAAGTTCAAGGTTAAATTCACGCTCTAAACGCTCTTTAACCACTTCCATATGAAGCATTCCTAAAAAACCTGTTCTAAATCCTGACCCTAGTGCCATAGAAGATTCAGGTTCAAAACTTAATGAAGAGTCATTCAACTTTAGCTTATTGAGTGCATCACGTAAGTCTTCAAATTTGTCTGTTTCTATTGTGTAGATTCCTGCAAATACAAAAGGTTTTGCTGGTTCAAACCCATGTATGGGTTCTGCTGTTGAGTTTTTAGCATCAGTAATTGTATCTCCAACTTTCAGCGAATCTACAGTTTTAAGACCCATAACCACAATCCCAATCTCACCTGTATGAATATCATTTGTTTTCACAGGAGCTACAGGGTTTGGATACATCAAGTTAAGGACTTGGTGTTCATCTTTTGTACCCATTACTTTAACCATCTGTCCCTTGGTAATACTACCATCAAATACACGTACAAGTGCAAGTGCACCTAAGTAGTTATCGAACCATGAGTCATAGATGAGTGCTTTAAGGGGTGCGTTGGCATCACCTACAGGTGCAGGAATTCGTTCTACGATACTCTCTACAAGTTCAGCCACACCCACACCAGTTTTTGCAGAGACAAGGTTGTGTTCTGTTGCATCTATACCTATAGCCTCTTCAAGCTCAGAAAGCACTCTGTCTGGGTCTGATGCGGGAAGGTCTATTTTATTGACTACTGGCAACAACTCCAAATCATTTTCTATAGCAATATAGACATTTGCAATTGTCTGTGCTTCAACACCCTGTGCGGCATCTACTATGAGCAGTGCACCATCACTTGATGCCAATGAACGACTCACTTCATAAGAAAAATCTACATGCCCTGGCGTGTCAATAAGGTTTAATATATAAGGTTCACCATCTTTTTCATAATCTAAACGTACAGATTGTGCTTTAATGGTAATGCCACGTTCTTGTTCTATGTCCATTGTATCCATGACTTGTGAGGACATCTCTCTATCGGAGACTGCTCCACACTCTTGTATGATACGGTCAGCAAGCGTAGACTTACCATGGTCAATATGTGCGATAATAGAGAAATTACGTATGTTTTTTTGTGGTACTTTTTTTGCCAAATTTTATTCCTTAAAATACTACTAAATATTACGAGCTTAATGAGAATAGTGAATTAACACTCTCATTGTTATGGACTCTTCTTATTACTTCACCAAGCATAGTAGCTGTTGAGAGCATTTTTATTTTCTTTGATGACTTTGTCATAGGTATGGTATTTGCAACCACAAGTTCATCTAAATCACCCTCTTCTATGCGTTCATACGCTGGGCCAGAAAGTACAGGGTGTGTACAACATGCCATCACTGAGGTTGCCCCTAGATTTTTAAGTGCCGATGCTGCTTTTACCATAGTACCTGCAGTGTCCACCATATCATCTATGAGGATGACATCTTTACCTGCAACATCACCGATGATATTCATCACTTCAGATTCATTGGCTTTTTCGCGGCGTTTATCTACAATGACCATATCTAGTCCAAGCTCTTTTGCAAAGTACCTAGCACGTGCAACACCCCCAATATCTGGAGAAGCAATAACAGGGTTTTTGAAGTTTTTCGCCTTAATGTAGTCCATAAACAATATAGCACCATAAAGGTTGTCTACTGGGATGTCGAAGAAACCTTGTATTTGAGATGCATGAAGATCTACTGTAACCATACGTGTGATACCCGATGTCTCAATAAGGTTTGCCACAAGCTTAGCAGTAATAGGTACTCTAGGTGCAGCTTTTCTGTCTTGTCTAGCATATCCATAGTATGGTACAACAGCAGTGATAGACTTCGCAGATGAACGTTTCAATGCATCAGTCATAATAAGTAATTCCATTAAGTTATCATTTGCAGGGGCAGAAGTTGGCTGAATAATAAATACATCTTTACCTCGAACCGACTCTGAAATCTGTACAGATATTTCTCCATCTGAAAAACGTTTTATACTTGCTTCACTTAGAGGCATTTCAAGGTAGTTTGCTATCTCTTGGGAAAGTTCAGGGTTAGAAGTTCCAGAAAAAATCATATATCCGCTCATGTGTAAACCTTATGTTGTTTTGTACGCGTATTTTACACAAAACATGATAAAAAGGGGATTTAAAGCCTTCTACTACTACACTTAGAGAGTTAAATTAATAGAGACGGATAGTAATGATACGAAAATTTTTTAGAAAAAAGGCTTCTAACAAAGGTAAACTCGATACTTTTTTAGAAAAATATAATCTTCCAAGAGCTTATTTTAATATAAATAGAAGAATGATTACAAAAGGTGTATGGGTAGGACTTTTTTGGGCTTTTATCCCCATGCCCATGCAAATGTTAGCTGTCATTGTGACTACACCATTTTTTCGTTTTAATGTCCCAATAGCCATAGTAATGGTGTGGCTCTCCAATCCTTTTACTATGCCACCTATGTATTATGTTGAGTACCTAACCGGTAACCTTATGCTAGGACGTGAAGGCATAGCAGATATAGCATTAACACTGGAGTGGTTTTCAAGTCATATGGCAGATATATTTTTACCCCTTTATGTAGGTGCTGCTTTTTATTCTATAGTTGTTTCAACGCTCATATATGCACTACTCAACTGGTTATGGATACGCTCCGTAAAAGAAGAGAAAACAGAAAAAAAGAGAAGATGGGGAAAAATATCAAATTAAAAATGGGTAAATTAAAAAAGAGCAAATAGTGCTATTTACTCTTCCCCCGCCCACGTTTTTTACTCTTTTTATCATCTTTAGGCTTAGCTGCATCATAAACCTTAAATCCATCACGTTTCGTAGTTTTACGTTTTTTAGTGCTTGAAAAAGTGGTAGTTTTTTTCTTTTTCTTCCCAAAAGCACCATCTGCTTTCTTTACTTCTTTAGGGTTTTTTCTTGCACCTTTTTGTGTGGCTATCACTTTAGGTGCGTAACCTTCTAGTTTTTCTTGGGGTATGGCTTTACCCATAAGTTT
This sequence comes from Campylobacterota bacterium, assembly GCA_034658615.1. Taxonomy (GTDB): domain Bacteria; phylum Campylobacterota; class Campylobacteria; order Campylobacterales; family Sulfurovaceae; genus Sulfurovum. Next base: position 1,160 of record JAYEFI010000064.1, on the reverse strand, counting down.
TTCTACATCTCTCAGTGCTACCATCTCTAGTGGAGATATAAGCGTAATAGCCAAACCTTTTGCCCCTGCTCTACCCGTTCGACCTATGCGGTGTATGTAGTCACCAGTGATGTGTGGGATGTCGTAGTTCATGACTACACCTAAGGTTGGTATGTCTAAACCTCGTGCAGCGATGTCTGTAGCCACAAGTACACGTACTTTACCCTCTTTAAATCCTTCTAAGGCACGTGTACGTTCCCCTGAACTTTTTCCTCCATGTATTACAGCAGTTTTAAGCCCTGAGAGGTTGAGTTCTTTTGTGACATCATCTGCCACTTCTTTTTTACGTACAAAGACTAAGACTTGTTGGTAGTTACGTGCACCTATGAGGTAAGAAAGAAGTTCTGTTTTTAACTCTTTTTCTACAGGGTACACCACTTGCGTCACTGAGTCTGCAGAAGTACCCATGGAGTCTACTTCTATGAGTTTAGGCTTAGTAAGTATTTGCTCTGCTAGTCTCTTCACTGCTCCTGAGAGTGTGGCAGAAATAAGTACATTTTGGCGACGTGTGGGTAGGTGTTGGAGTATTTTAGAGACTTCATGTACAAAGCCCATATCTAAGATGGTATCTGCTTCATCTAGCACCAAGTAGTCTACAGATTCAAGGTTAACATTTTTTTGATTTACATGCTCCAGCAAACGCCCAGAAGTAGCCACTATGATGTCTACACCTTTTTTAAGTTTGTTCGCTTGCGAAGTAAGATTTGCTCCACCAAAAAGTACCATACTCTTTAATGGTAAGTATTTTCCATACGCTTCCACAGAAGCATGTACTTGTTTTGCCAACTCTCTAGTGGGTACAAGTATTACCGCTTTAGGATAGTGTTTATTTTCAACAAAGCTTTTAGAGAGTTCTTGGAGTATAGGCAAAGTAAAGCCAGCTGTTTTCCCTGTGCCCGTCTGTGCTCCAGCCATAATGTCACGACGCGTAAACATTGCAGGTATAAGTGCTTTTTGTATGGGCGTAGCAGATTCATAGCTTTTTTCATTTAAGGCTTTAAGTATGTTTGCATCCAGTCCTAATGTAGCTAGTGAAGTAGTACTGTTTTCTTTTTGCTTTGTGGACACGGTTTTGCCTTAGTATGTTTAGGGTATTGTAGCAAATTATGGCTATATATCTA
>JAYEFI010000063.1:0-15355 GCA_034658615.1 Campylobacterota bacterium | reverse complement strand
TACGCAAGCAACACTAAAACAGGTGAAGTGGCAGACTACGAGCGTGTTCAGCTAGATATGATTTATAAATTTTAATCTAACACCTCTTTTACACAATACACCTTGAATACTAGTTCAAGGTGTAGTTCTTTGGACTCTTTCCTCAAATTTTTTCTCATTTAATCATTTGGTAACATTTTGGTAACAAAATTGTAATACTTTTTTTCTATACTTCCAAAAATTTATAGATAGGAAGAAAAATGAATAACACATTTAAAATGATAGTAGGTGCAGGGTTTGCAGTAGCAGTAGCTTTTTATGCAAGTAGCATTATGGGTGATGCCTCACATGGTGGGTTTTTGGTTTTAGCAGCTGTATTTGGTGCCTATATGGCCATGAATATTGGGGCGAATGATGTAGCAAATAACGTAGGACCAGCTGTTGGTTCTGGTGCTTTAACTATTGGTGGGGCTATTATTATTGCTTCTATTTTTGAAGCATCGGGTGCATTGATAGCCGGTGGTGATGTGGTAGGGACTATTAAAAAAGGCATTATTGACCCTGCTGCGTTTGGTGGTGACTCTATGATATTTGTGTATGCAATGTCAGCAGCACTTTTGGCGGCGGCACTCTGGCTTAACCTTGCAACTTGGCTTAAAGCACCAGTTTCTACCACACACTCCATTGTAGGTGGTGTGCTAGGTGGTGGTATAGCAGCAGGTGGTTTCGCCATTGTTTCATGGGGAACTATGGGTAAGATAGCTGCTTCATGGGTCATCTCTCCTGTGCTTGGTGGTGTGATTGCTGCTATTTTTCTTTATATTATAAAATCACAAATTGTTTACAAAGAAGACAAACTTACAGCAGCTAAAAAAATAGTACCTATTTTAGTAGCCATAATGACAGCAGCATTTGTAACCTACTTAACAGTGAAAGGTCTTAAGAAAGTATGGCCTGTGATAGTAGATGTTTTAAGCTTTTTACCACAAACTAAAAAGCCTAGTATTTGGGTAGCTTTAATGTTTGGTGCTATTGGGGCAGTGATTACGTTTACGATAGTCAAACCTAGGATTGCTAAAAAAGTAGTGGGTATGGATAACAGCAGAGAGAGCATTAATCTTCTCTTTACCATTCCACTTATATTTGCAGCAGCACTGCTCTCTTTTGCTCATGGTGCCAATGATGTTGCCAATGCAGTTGGTCCTTTAGCTGCCGTATATGATGCACTGGCTAACACCGGAGTATCAACAAAAGTGTCCATACCTTTATGGGTAATGATAGTTGGTGGCTTAGGTATCTCCATAGGTTTAGCACTTTTTGGACCAAGACTCATTAAGACAGTAGGCTCAGAGATTACAGAACTTGACCAGATGAGAGCATTTTCTATTATGATGGCAGCTGCTATTACTGTGGTTATTGCATCTCAGTTAGGGTTACCTGTATCTTCTACACACATTGCAGTAGGAGCTATTTTTGGTGTTGGTTTTTTACGTGAGTGGTTAGACTCTAAGCAAACCAATGCAAAGCAAGAGAAATTACAAGTAGAAGTAGAGAAGCAGGCATCGTTAAAAGCATCACTGGAAGAGATGAAAACAGAAGATGATTACAAGCAACAAGTAGAGCTTCTTGGTGCATTAAAATCACAAAAGAAAAAGGTTAAAAGTCTTAAACGCTCACTAAGAGAAACCTATGTCAAACGTGGTATGGTGAAGAAAATTGTAGCAGCATGGGTCATTACTGTACCTGCAGCGGCAACACTTTCAGCCATTATCTTCTACGTTATTAAAGGGTTTGCTGTTTAAGTGTGGCCCAAATAAATCCTTGGGTGTAATTAAAATGTTATCAATTGATATTATGATAGTAACATGGAAAATAAAAATATAGAAATTGTTATCATCGAAGATGAAGAGGATATTTTAGATTTACTTGAGTACCATCTTGGTAAAGAGGGGTATGCGGTAACAGGGTTTATGTCAACAGAAAACGTTGAACAGTTTTTAGAAGAAGAGAACCCATCACTTATGATTGTAGATCGCAATCTTCCTGGTGTTGAAGGGGCAGAGTTTGTCTCTGCTATGAGAGAGTTAGGCTATAACATACCAGTCATCTTTTTAACAGCAAAAGACAAAGAAGATGACCTTGAAAAAGGGTTTAAGTCAGGTGGTGATGACTATATGACTAAGCCTTTTTCTCCTAAAGAGCTTGTCTTAAGAGTGGATGCACTCTTAAGACGAAGCGGTAGTATATTGGATGATAAAGTAAAATATAAAGACCTTGTCCTGGACTTACGTAAGCGTGAGCTTAGTGTTGAAAACACGCATGTAGAGTTGACCAACCTAGAGTTCAGGCTTCTTCATACCTTTGTGAAGAATGCACAACAACCATTAGACAGAGACTTCCTTCGTGATGAGGTATGGGGAGATGATTCTGTAAACTTTCATGACAAGACTATTAATGTAGCCATGAATAGACTGAAAAAAAAGATTGACCCGGGTAGCACAAAAGAGTATTTTGTCCCTATTTGGGGTGTAGGATATAAGTTGGTTTAGTGTTTTTTTACACTTCCCTTTTTAAGTTGTAGTCATATCTTCTTTCTTCTCTTTTTTAGCAAAACCAGCACCTTTTTTGGTTTTAGATTTTAATGCTAAAGCTTCAATAATACTACGATAGTCATCACCATTTTGATGCATATGTGCAAAGCATGTTACGGCAACAGCAATGGCGTTGGGTACTTCACCTTTTTTCTTATATGCCTGGAGATTTTTTTCACTCACTTTAATCAGTTTGCTAAACTTTGGCAGACTTATGTCTGCATCAAGTAATTTCTTTTTAAAGTCTATAAAAGTCATTCAACGCCTTTACCCAAATATTTATTTCTATTTACAATATAGTATAATACCATATATTATAGAGAATAGATATAATTTTATTTTAAATTAAGAACAAATAGTATACAATCTCTATAATTTATTACTAAAAGTAAGTAATATAATTAATTAAACCATAACAAAAGGAGCCACCCATGGCAAAAACAGTGTTGAAGAAAAAAGCAGTAGTAAAAGCAGCAAAAAAAGCAACTAAAAAAGCAGTAGCAAAAAAAGTCATTGCAAAGAAAAATAAAAAAGATGTAGTGAAAAAAGTGACTAAAGTTGTGATGAAGAAAAAACCTACAACTAAAAAAGCAGCAAAAAAAGTAGCAAAAAAAGCTGTTAAAAAAGCAAGTTAACCAGCTTTCATCTCCCATGCTATTAAGCTAAGCAATTTTCCTTGGAAGTGAATAATTTCACTCCAAGGGTATTTCCTACGGGCACTCCCACTAAAAATGTCCCATTTCATGTGACTGTGGGACTGAAGTCTCCACTGCCAAGTGCAAGGTTCACTATAAACTTTTTAATTTAATGGCATTGAAAGGCATCTCTAATAATTGTTTCCATTATGTTACTAAAAAGTATTATTATTTTTTCAGAAGACTTGCAGAGCCATACTGGAATTACCATGTTCCAAAGTTAAGAATTTAAAATATAAGATGACCAAACAATAGGGCACTCCCTCCCTACGAATTATTACCCAAATATATCCAGATGGTTCTGCCAGCCTTCTAAGATAATTTTTTAATATACTTTCCCATGATATTTGTTATAAAAATGTTATCACTCTTGCTTATACTGTCTTACGTCATTATAGGAGACTTTCAATGAAAGAAGAAATGTATATATCTGAAAAAAAAATAGAAAAACTTGCAAAAAAACTTGCAAAAGCGTTTACTATATCACGGCAGGAAGCGTTAGAACTCATCTATGAAGAGTGGGACTTAGTAGAGAGTCTTTTTCATGCACATACAAAAGTCAAAGCCGTATTTGCACATTTGGTAGATGAACTCAACTATACATACAGGATAGCATAATGCAACTTTCGGTAGAAAATTATATGGTGCATCATTACCCTTCAATAGAGGCACTTCCAAATATAGCAAAAAATGTATTGTTTTCTGGTATGAAAAAACTTTTTCATGAGAAGCAAATCAATACTTTTATGGCTGACAATGCCCATAAAGATACTTTTTCTTATGTAGAAGCGATTGTGGATTATTTTGATATTTCTGTGTCGTTGAAAACCAATGAACTTACACGTATCCCTGCGTATGGGCGTACTGTTATTATTGCAAATCATCCTTTGGGTGCATTGGATGCTATGGCACTTATACACTTACTGAAAGATGTAAGAAAAGACATAAAGATAGTTGCAAACTCTTTTTTGTATCAGTTTGATAACCTTAGGGACATTATCATCCCTGTAGATAATATACAGGGAAAGATGAGTAAAGAGACCGTGAAACATATATATAAGGCATTGGAAGCAGAAGAAGCCGTCATCATATTTCCCTCTGGTGAAGTGAGTCGTGCAAAACCACACGGCATTAAAGATACGCCTTGGAAAAGTGGATTTTTGAAGATAGCCTCAAAAATGCAAGCACCTATACTCCCCATTTATATTTCTGCGAAAAATTCAAAGAATTTTTACCTCCTTTCTATGATAAATCGATCGTTAGCAACAGCGACACTGCCCCATGAAATGTTTAAGGCAAAAGGTAAAACAATAGAGTTTAAAATAGGAAAAGCCATTGCCTTTGAGTCATACAGCAGGGTAAGTATCTCTGCAAAAGAGACTGTAAAACTACTAAGAAAACATTTTTATAAAGTAGCAAAAAATCATAAACCTATTTTTGCAACACAAAATGAGATTTCTATTCCCGAAGAGAGTCGTGAACTCAAGGCAGAGCTAAAAAATGGTACGGAACTTGGGAAGACTACCGATGGTAAAAGTATCATTGTGTATGAGTCTGAAGTAGAAAACTGTGTCATTAAAGAGATAGGAAGATTACGTGAAATTTCATTTCGTCATGTAGGTGAGGGGTCTGGTAAAAAACGTGACATAGACGGGTATGACTTCTACTATAAACATCTTATTATCTGGGATGATGAAGCACTTGAAATTGCAGGTGCTTACCGTATAGGTAACTGTAGTGATATTATACATGATTTTGATATAGAAGGATTATATACGAGTACTTTGTTTAAGTTTGATACATCATTTAATGTCTACTTTGAACAGGGGCTGGAGTTAGGACGTAGTTTTGTACAGCCTAAGTATTGGAACTCTAGAGCATTAGATTATTTATGGCAGGGCATCGGTGCATATGTCAGCAAGTATCCTAATATCCGTTATCTTTTTGGTCCGGTGAGTTTGAGTGATAGCTTTACAACACAGGCAAAGGCATTGCTTATTTATTTTTACAATCATTACTTTGGCACAAAGGAGACTTTAGTAAAACATAAAGCACCCTATAAGATGTCTAAAGAGATGGAAGGGTATTGCGAAGAAATTTTTTGTGGTCACGACTATCGTGCCGATCAAAGGGTACTCAAAGAAGAACTCTCTTATATGGGAAATACCATACCAACACTCTACAAGCAGTATGCGGAACTATGTGATGAGGGAGGCGTACAGTTTTTAGACTTTGGTTATGACAAAGATTTTAACTATTGTATCGATGGGTTTATTTTGGTTGACCTTCACCTTATGAAAGAGAGTAAAAGAAAAAGGTACATTGGACTGTAACCAAAATGTTTCCAAGTTATTTTATACTTCACCCAATCTGATGGTGTGAAGCGTCAGTATATTATTTCTTAAAGGAAACAAACGATGACATTAAAAAAACTTGTAACAACCGCCGTAGTTGCTTCAATAGCATTGACAACTGTAAATGCAGCCGATTTAAAAGGTAGAGGGGCATCTTTCCCTGGTCCAGTTTATAAAGCATGGACTTCTGAGTATTATGCAGCAACAAAAAATCAAGTAAATTACACGCCTACTGGTTCTGGTGATGGTGTAAAGTCCATTACTAAACGTATGGTTGATTTTGCTGGTTCTGACAAGCCACTTAAAGCAGATAAGTTGGAAAAGAAAAAACTTTACATGTTCCCAACAGTGGTCGGTGCTATTGTCCTTGCCTATAACATTGAGGGCATAAAAGATGGTGAGTTGAAGCTAAGCCGTGAAGCTACAGCGGGAATCTTCAGTGGAAAGATCACTAAATGGAATGATGCAATCATTGCCGCTCAAAACCCAGGTTTAAAACTTCCAGATGCACCTATTACAGTAGCAGTAAGAGCAGATAAGTCAGGAACAACATACAACTTTACATACTTCCTTAACAAAATTGATGCAAACATCAAAGCGAGTAAAAAGCCAACGTGGAAAATAGCTAAATTGGTTGCAGGTAAATCTAACTCAGGTGTATCAGCAAATATTCAGCAGATTAAAAACTCTATTGGTTACATTGAGTTTGCATACAAAGAAAAGTTAGGATTAACTGCTGCTCAAGTTGAGAACAAAGAGGGTAAATACATCAATCCAACAGTTCCATCATTTCAAGATGCAGCGAAATATGCTTCATGGACAGCAGAGAATGACTTTTATGCGGTGATTGGTGACCCAGAGGGTGCAACATCATATCCTATTGTAGCAGCAACATTCCTTTTGCTTCCAACAGAAAAAGTGGACACAAACAAACAAGTCACAGCATTTATGGACTGGGTATATACAAATGGTGATAAAGCAGCATCAGATCTTGGTTATGTACCACTTCCAGCTGAGACTAAAGATGCTATTAGAGCATACTGGGTAGCTAAAAAGATTAAATAAATAAGGAAGTGGAGACTTTAGTCCCACTTCACAACTATAGCTCTTTGGTAAGTTGCATAACTAAAAGTATTTGCATTTTAGTGGGACTAAAGTCTCCACTTCCAAGAGCTTCCTTCCAAACACATATTTCTTGTAACTCCTTGAATACGTTTGACAATGTTATGTGTTTGGTAATCAAAATGTTACCATCTTTTACTATACTCCTCAAAATTAAAAATAAAGGCAATATATGAGTGGTAATCTTTTTAGAAATCTATCCTTTTTTTCTGCGACACTCTCACTTTTCATCCTTGTTGGTATCTTTGCTGTACTTTTTACTTATGCACAGCAGTCCTTACATGAATTTGGTTTTGATTTTCTGTTTATAGAAGAATGGGAATCAGGTGAAGATGACGAGGGTGGTATCTTTGGTGGGTATATACCTATTATTGGTACTTTGCTAAGTACGCTTATAGCTATGGTTATTGCCACACCTTTGGCGATGGGTATTGCTATCTTTTTAACAGAGATTGCACACAGTACCATAGTAAAACCATTCTCTATTGCCATTGAACTACTAGCAGCAATTCCAAGTATTATTTACGGTATGTGGGGGCTGTTTTATTTTGCACCAATTGTACAAAGTACTATAGGTGGGAATGGTGTGGGGTTACTTACAGCAGGTATTGTACTTGCAATCATGGTCATTCCTTTTATGGCTGCTATTACCCGTGACTCTATGAACACGACGCCAGATGTACTCAAAGAGTCAGCGTATGCTATGGGTGCAACAAAACTTGAAGTGATTAAAGATGTCGTTATGCCTTATTCTAAAGGTGGGATTATTGGTTCTATTATTTTATCTTTAGGACGTGCGTTGGGTGAAACGATGGCAGTGGCATTCCTTATTGGTTCGGTGATGGCCATACCAAAAGGCATTACGGATCCTACGACCTCCATACCAGTACTACTTGCAAATAACTTTGCAGAAGCACAAGATCTTGAGATTTCGAGTATGTATTACCTTGCACTAATACTCTTTATAGTGAGTTTTGCTATTATCTCAGTGGCTAAATTTTACTTCCTTGGGAGGAAAAAATAATGAATAGACTTGTATTAAATAAAGTAGTCTTGGGGCTTTCTACACTGTCGGCACTTATAGGGATAGGATTTCTTTTTTGGATCTTGATTACGCTTACCTACAAGGGTGTGTCAAGTATACAGCTGTCAACATTTACAAATGACCTTGTAGAAGGTGGAATACGAAACCTTTTGGTAGGACAGTTTACTATGGCAATTTTGGCAACATTGATTGCCGTGCCTTTAGGGGTACTTGCGGGGATTTATCTGCGTGAATATGGTGAAGAGAGTAAAATGACCTCTATCATTAGAAGTCTTTCTGATGTGATGACCTCTGCACCGTCTATTGTCATTGGTGTGTTTGTTTTTGCATTGATGGTTGAACCTTTTGGAACGTATAATGGATGGGCAGGTGTTGTAGCATTAGCCATCATGATGGTGCCTATTATCATTGGAACAACGGACAATATGCTGGCACTTGTTCCTAAGGAGTTAAGAGAAGCAGGTATCGCGTTGGGTGGAAGTAAAAAACAGGTGATTTTACAGATTGTACTTAAGGCTGCTAAGGTGGGCGTGACTACAGGTATCTTACTCTCATTTGCACGTATCATTGGTGAGACAGCACCGTTACTGTTTACCTCGGCAAATAATCAGTTCTTCTCCATGGATTTAACTGATCAGTATCCGTCACTTACGGTAAGTATTTACAATCTGGCAACGTATCCAGATGAGGCGAGTAGAGAGCTTGCATGGGCAGCATCATTTATATTGACAGCAATCGTGCTTTTTATCAACCTTGTAGGTCGATATGTTACGAGACACAAATAATAAGAAATAGGGGTCTAACTTCAATGATATGTCACACTGTGATACATCGTTGGTGTCTGACTCCCCACAATAAAGGAATAGTATGGCAAAAGAAGATTTAAAAGCAGTAATGAATGTAAAGGACCTTTTCTTTACCTATCCTGGAGCACCTGAGCCTACGCTCAAAAAGAATAATCTTAAAATTTATAAAAATAAGATTACTGCATTGATTGGGCCTAGTGGGTGTGGTAAGTCAACGTTACTTAGAGCGATGAACCGTATACACGACTTGTACCCAGGGTGTGAATATAAAGGAAAGATAGATCTCCTTAACCCTGAAACAGATAAAATGGAGAACCTTCTTAAGCTCAAAAAAGAGAATGAATTGATAGGGCTTAGACAACGTGTAGGGATGATTTTCCAAAAGCCTACACCCTTTCCAATGAGTATTTATGATAACGTAGCGTATGGACTTAAGCTCTCTGGACTTAAAAACAAAAGTGAGTTAGATGGTCGTGTTGAAAAAGCACTCAAAGATGCAGCCATCTGGAAAGAAGCAAAAGACCGTTTAAAAGACTCCGCATTAGGGCTGAGTGGTGGACAGCAACAACGTCTTTGTATTGCACGGTCAGTTGCTTTAAAACCTGAAGTATTGCTATTTGATGAACCAACCTCTGCACTTGACCCTATCTCTACAGGAGCTATTGAAGAGTTGATTACTGAGTTGAAAAAAGACATCACGGTTGCCATAGTGACACACAATATGCAACAGGCAAGTCGTTTGAGTGATTACACAACGTTTATGTATTTAGGCGATATTATAGAGTTTGGTGAAACTGAGAAAATTTTTGTAAATCCTTCTGTGAAATTGACAGAAGAGTATATTACTGGTAGATTTGGATAAAGGATATTATATGTTAGATAAAAATTTAGAAAAATTAGAAGATGTGAGGGCTAGAACAATAGAAATATTGGATGATCTTACCATCTCTCAAAAATTGGCACTGCAAGCACTTGAAAAGTGTGATTCTGAAAGTTTTGAACAGGTAAAAGTACCACTAAAGCAGATTAATAAAAAAGCAGATGATATTGATAACCTCATATTAACTGTATGTGCACTCTATAGTCCTGAAGCAAAGGATCTTAGAGAGATGATTGCATTTTTAAAGATTACTTCTTCTTTGCAACGTATTGCAACCAATGAAAAAAACTATATGAAAAACATGGCGATTTGTAACCCTAAGTCCGAGGAAGAGATTAAACGTGTGATTAAAGAATCACTCTCCATTAACCGTTGTACCATTAAAGCGTTGGAGTATACTATAGCGATGATCAAAGAGACTGAAGATATTGACAGACTCAAAGAGTTAGCTACCAAAATAGATGTAGAATATAGTAAAACAGATGATATTTACTCCATGATAGAAAAAGATTTACTTCAAGCAATGCATAAAGAACATAAGTTTAATGAGGAGCATATTAATCTATTGAAATATATTAGAAAAAACTTGAAGATTGTAGATCGTTTGGAAGACATTGTATCTAGGTTGCTATTTGCACGTGTGGGTGGCAAACTTTAAACCCAAAGAATTCCATGGATTTATTTGGGCTAAAAGGTATTGAGTGGTCTCATAGCGTGTATGATATAATGCACCTATGGAAAATGAAAATATAGAAATAGTCGTCATTGAAGATGAAGAAGACATCTTAGAACTTATAGAGTATCATCTTGAAAAAGAAGGGTACGCTGTAGCGGGGTTTTTGTCTACAGAAAATGTGGAGCAGTTTTTAGAAGAAGAAGCTCCATCGTTAATGATAGTCGATAGAAATATGCCTGGGATGGAAGGTGCAGTATTTATAGCCTATTTACGTGAACTTGGTTATAAAATACCTGTTATTTTCTTGACGGCTAAAGACAGTGACTCAGACCTAGTAGAGGGGTTTGGTGCAGGTGGTGATGACTACATGAACAAACCATTTTCCCCAAAAGAGTTGACACTTCGCGTAAGAGCATTACTCAAACGTTCTGGTGCACTTGGACAACAAACGCGTGTCAAATACAAACAGCTTTTACTCAACCTTGAAGAAAAAAGTCTCTCTATAAAAAATCAAAAAATACCTTTGACCAATCTTGAATTTAACCTTTTACGTACTTTTATGAAACATGTTGACAAACCCCTTACAAGAGATTTCTTGCGTGATGAGGTATGGGGAGTTGAAGGTGAAAATGTCAATGACAATGCTGTAAATGTCGCCATTAACAGGCTTAAAAATAAAATAGACCCAGACAATAGCCAAAACTATTTTCAACCTGTCTGGGGTGTAGGGTATAGGTTTAATTAGATGCATTACTTTATTGGGCTCTTTATGAGCATAGGACTTTTTTTTGTTGGGTGTGAGTCATCTGATAAAAAACATACGAATGTACATTTACTGAATGTTAAAATCAATGACGCAATGACTACTTCTCAAAACCAATGGTTTAAAGAAGGACAAAAAAGTTTAGACCAAGCACTTTCAAAAACCTATACACAACAACGTGGTGATGCCAAAAACATCATTTTATTTGTAGGTGATGGCATGGGTATTTCTACTGTGACAGCTGCACGTATACTCGAAGGGCAAAGTAGGGGGGAGAGTGGTGAGGAAAATATGCTTAGTTTTGACAAGTTCCCTTTTACAGGACTATCGAAAACATACAATACCAACGCTCAAACACCAGACTCTGCAGGCACCATGACAGCACTTATTACGGGAGTGAAAACTAAAATGGGCATGATTAGTGTAAACGATAATGCTTTAAGAGGAGACTGTGCTTCAGCTACAGGTAATCACTTGACAACACTGGTTGAACTGGCAGAGCAAAAGGGCTTGTCAACAGGAGTAGTCACTACTACAAGACTTACCCATGCCACACCAGCAGCTACGTACGCCCATGTACCTGAGAGAGGATGGGAGAACAATAGTATGTTAAGTAAAAAAGCTGTAAAACAGGGGTGTCAAGACATTGCTTTACAGTTTGTCAACTTTGCACATGGAGATGGCATAGAAGTGGCTATGGGTGGAGGTAGACGCGAGTTTATGCCTAACAATTTAGTGGACATTGAAGGTAAAAAAGGTAGACGTACTGATGGACAAGACTTAAGAGAAGTATGGAAAAAGAGAAATGTATATGGTCAATACGTAGAAACCTTAGCAGCATTTGAGAAGATTGATACGTCAAAAACTTCTAAGCTCTTAGGACTTTTTAATGCCTCTCACATGCGTTACGAAAAAGACAGAATAAACGACAAAAAAGGTGAACCAACATTGACACAAATGACAAAAAAAGCCATAGAAATTTTACAAAAAAATACTAAAGGTTTTGTGCTTGTTGTAGAGTCTGGGCGTATAGACCATGCACACCATATTAACAATGCTTACAATGCACTACATGATACCATTGCATTTTCAAATGCAGTTGCCATGGCTGACAAGATGACAAGAGATGACAATACACTCATTGTAGTCACGGCAGACCACTCGCATGTCTTTACAATGGCAGGCTACCCTAAGCGAGGTAACCCCATTTTAGGAAAGGTGCATAGTGTAGACAAGCATGGTAGAGTGGAAGGAAAAGATGCATTGGCTGAAGATAGCATGCCTTACACGACACTGGGCTACGCAAATGGACGAGGTACTGCCCATTTGCATGACAATACCGATGCGGACAAGCGGTATGAAGTTGATGTGCATATGCATGGACGCGTTGACCTCTCTAAGGTAGACACAACAAAAGCAGGCTTTCATCAAGAGGTTACTGTGCCATTAAGTTCTGAGACACATGGTGGAGAAGATGTGGGCATTTACGCGAAAGGCCCAGGGGCACACTTACTCTCTGGAGTCTTAGAACAAAATGTTATTTTTCATGTGATGGAACATATGGGAAACATAGGTAAGAAATAAAAAACATGTCAATTTGACATACTTTTATATTTTTATAGTTATTCTTGCTACACTTGCAGTATGAATAAACTAGAAACCCTTAAACACTATTTCGGACATGATACTTTTAGACCTTTGCAAGAAGAGGTGGTTGATGCCATTGTAAACAGAGAAGATGTACTGATGATACTTCCTACAGGTGGGGGTAAATCATTATGTTATCAGCTTCCCTCACTTTTAATGGATGGTATTACGGTGGTTGTCTCTCCTTTGCTTGCACTCATGCATGACCAAGTGGTAGCCTTACAGTCTAACGACATATCTGCAGCCATGCTCTCGTCTATGCAGACACTAGAAGAGAGCCAAGAGATAGAACAAAAGCTAAGAAATGGCGAGATAAAATTACTCTATGTTGCCCCTGAGCGTTTAACCAATGCTTATTTTTTAAATTTACTCCATCAACTCCCCATCAACTTTTTTGTCATAGATGAAGCACACTGTGTGTCAGAGTGGGGGCATGAGTTTAGAGAGAACTATAGGAGACTCTCTTTACTGAAAGAGCAGTTTTCTACTACACCTATAGCAGCTTTTACAGCAACGGCAACAAACGCAGTAGAACAGGACATTGCTACAAATCTTGGCTTGCAAAACCCTATGAGGGTACGTGGTTCACTGTTTCGTGAAAACCTTACTGTGAATGCCCGACACCGTATAAAAGACGGGAGAGCACAACTCTTAGAGTTTTTAAAACTTCATACCGATGAATCTGGTATTATTTACACCCTTTCACGTAAATCTACAGAAGCCATAGCAAGTTTTTTACAGGGAAAGGGCATAGAAGCAAAACCGTACCATGCAGGACTCCCAACAGAAGAAAAAAACAATACCTACGCAGACTTCGTGGCTGACCGTGTGCAGATAGTTGTGGCAACCATAGCCTTTGGTATGGGTATTGACAAGTCGAACATACGTTTTGTGGTACATCTGAGCTTGCCAAAAACCATAGAGAACTTTTACCAAGAAATAGGACGTGCAGGACGTGATGGTGTGGAGTCTGAGACACTGTTACTTTTTTCTGCTCAAGATATAGTGCAACAAAAGTCATTTATAGAAGACTTACCAGAGACACCCTACAAAGAACATGCGTTTAATAAACTAGATGCCATGGTACGCTTTGCTAACTCTGAAAACTGTAGACACCAAAGTGTGGCTGCGTATTTTGATGACCGCATAGAGAGTTGTGCCATAAAGTGTGACAACTGTACTGCCCCACAAAGTGAAAAAGTAGACATCACCACGGCTTCACGCATGTTACTCTCAACCATACTAAGAACCGAACAAAACTTTGGGCTACACTATGTCATAGACGTGCTCAAGGGTAGTAAAGAACAACGTGTGCTACAAAATGGACATGACACGCTCTCTGTTTATGGCATAGGAGAAGAGTACTCAAAAGCCCAATGGCTCACCATAGGCGACAAACTTTTAGAGCTTGGTGCTGTAGCTATAGGTGAGTTTAAAGTATATAAGTTAACAGAGTTTGGGGCAGAGGTCATCAAAGGTGTGCATACCATAGACCTCAAAAAAGAACGACTCACCATTCAAAAAGCAGAAGTGCAAAAGAAAGTGACTTACTTTGATGACTATGATGTGGAGATGTATGACAAACTAAGAGAACTGCGAACAAGCATAGCATCAACCAAAGGCATACCTCCTTATATTGTGTTCTCAGATAAAACACTAAAAGACCTGAGCAACAAACAACCTCAAAACAAAGAAGAGATGTTAGAAGTACATGGCATAGGTGAAGTGAAGTTTGAGAGGTATGGTAGGGAGTTTTTGGAAGTGTTGGTTGATTGATAAAAATGATTTATCTTTAATTAATAAATTTACTCTATAATGTACTTATAATTAATAGTACAAGGAGAACCAATGCAAACTGTAGGTATAAGAGATTTACAATTAAATCCTGCTTCATTTACAAAGCCTTTAGAGAGTAATGAGTTTGTAATGATTACAAAAAGAGGTAAACCTCTAGGTTTAGCAACGTCTTTTAGTGATGATGCTTTGCATCATGGTCTTATAGAGAGTATGGTACTTAAAGCCTTTAATCAAGGAGATATTTCCTTAGGACAACTTGCCAAATCATTGAAGCTTTCAAAAAGAGAGACGATGAAGTATTTGGAAATAGTGAATATACCACTTACGAATTATGATTTTGAAGATGAATTAAAAAATGTAGAAGCGTTTTTATAGTGGAGGGTATTGTAAGTGATAGTACAACAATTATCACACTTACCAATATTTCTAGAGTAGATGTTTTGAGTAATCTTTTCGATAAAATATATATACCTGAGAAAGTGTATGAAGAGATTGTACAAAAAGAAAATGTTATGTTGGATGATACCTTTTTTATAAAAAAAGTGATTGAAGATAAAGGGTTATGTCATTTGTTGGGAAAAAGTCTAGATAGTGGTGAAAGTGAAGCTATAGTACTTGCAAAAGAAATGGGTTTACGTTTGTTAATTGATGAAAAAAAAGGACGAAAGATAGCTTTCAGTATGGATGTTAAAATTATAGGTTTGATAGGCTTGCTGATGTTAAATGTAAAACATAACAAACTTTCTTCGAATGAGGTTTTAAATGTTTATCGTAGTGTCAAGTCTGATGGATTTCGAGTAGGGCATAACTTGGAAGATAACTTTATTGACTATGTGAAAAGTTTTAGATAAAGGGGACCTCTAATAATAGGTGATGCTCACAATGGGCTTTGCAAATGTAAGGTTGTGCAAAAGATTTATAAGTCCTAGCCATAGCTAAGACGCAGTAAATATTTTGTGCAAGATTGCGTTTGCAAAGTCCACCCTACGGGCAGTTACAG
>JAYEFI010000062.1:0-15524 GCA_034658615.1 Campylobacterota bacterium | reverse complement strand
TAATTTTAGTACAATACTTTTCAGCCTTTCAATAGGTTTATGCGCGGTGGTAGTTCAGTTGGTTAGAATACCTGCCTGTCACGCAGGGGGTCGCGAGTTCGAGTCTCGTCCACCGCGCCACTACTTTAGAAATCATTCAAAGACATTATCTTTATATTGACATTGAGTTTAGGTGTACCCTTAACTATTACCATACTCCTCATCAAACTTAGCTTTCATAGTAGGATTCCCATAGGTTAATTTTTTAATGGTTAAATCATCCGTTTTATTGTTTGCCAGGCGTAAGTTATTTTCCGATGACAACAAAGCATCTTTTGTTTTCCGTAGATGCGTGATAGTTTTATCTATCTCATCAATAGCAGTTTTAAATTTAGACTTAATTAAAGATACTTTCAGAGCTACCTTATTTGATTAGATGAGTGATAAAGCAATAAAGCATATTGAATTTCATGAAATATATAAATATTTAGTTTGATAATAGTCACTATTATATCATTATTAAGAACTATACTTCCTAATAATGATACAATATACAGAAATAAGTAAATTATAAAGAGCCAATATGTTAAAAAATATACTTGTAGAGCAAAATGCTCATTGGGACAATAGACAAAAGAAATATATAAAACGAGATAAGCTTGATAAATTTGTAGATTATTTACCACTAAAACAAATTATTACCATTACAGGTATACGTAGATGTGGGAAAAGTACTTTGGCTAAGGATGCTATCAATTATCTGATAGAAAATGGTACAGATGCTAAAAATATACTTTTTGTAAATTTGGAACACCCTTATTTTTTAGAATTTAGACATAATCCAAATTATTTGGAAAACATCTATGATGCGTACTTAAAGCTTTTTAATCCAAAAGGTAAAATATATGTTGTGTTTGATGAGATACAGTACTTTGATGAGTGGCAAGTCTATATAAAAAGTAAGTATGAGAGTAGTGATATAAAATATATCATCACAGGGTCAAATTCATCTATGCTTTCAAATGAACTCAATACTTTACTAAGTGGAAGAAGTCTCAATATACATCTGGATACTTTTTCTTTTAGTGAATTCCTTGATTTTAAAGGTATAAAGTATGAGAATGAATTTGAACGTATAACGCATAAAATTGAACTTTATAAAGCCAAAGAAGAGTATCTCATGTGGGGAGGATTTTATGAAGTGATGGAGGTGAATGATGACAATATAAAGAAAGAGATACTGCTTAGTTATGTTAAAAACATCATCTATCAAGATATAGTACCTAGATATGGCATACGAAACAGTGAAGTAATAGAAAGATTATTTTTCTACCTACTTTCTAATGTGACAGGTCAACTAAACTATACGACACTTTCAGATATATTTCAAGTAAGTGACAAAACGATAAAAGAGTATATCAATTACTTTGAAGATGTTTTTTTACTACGAAGAATAGATAAATTTCACATGAAACCAAAAGAGAGAATAAAATCATCTAAAAAAGTATATGCTTTAGACAATGGCTTAATACAAGTTGCACCTAAGAATTCTAAAAACTTAGGTAATGCATTGGAAAACTGGGTTTTTAGGTATCTGACGCAGAAATATGAAGATATATATTATCTTAGAGATGGCAAAGAGATAGATTTTTATTGTGATGGTGTTTTGTATCAAGTAAGTTATGAGATAGATAATAAAAAAACTAGAAAACGTGAAATTGAGGCATTTGCACACTTTGAGAATATTTCTATAGAAAATTGTTTGATTACCTTTGATACGGAAGAGATGATAACAGGTATAGATGTTAAAACAATAGAAACTTTTTTACTTTTTTGAAAATGTAATACTAATAATAAATAGTAACAAAACAACTTTTAGCTATAATCACGACAATATACAAAATGCATAGGAAAACACTGTGATTACACTAAAAGAAGCATTAATAAAATCTAATGAAGAGATGATAGCACTTTGTTCAGAGCTTGAAGCTAAAGCAAAAGAGTCTGGACTCAATGCGTACGTAGGGTTTGAGCGTTCTGGTGCTGGTGTCCCTATACTTATAAAGGACAACATTCAAGTCAAGGGATGGTCTGTGACAGCTGCGTCTAAGATACTTCAAGGATATGTGGCTCCTTATGAGGCAACTGTCATCACTAACCTAAAGTCTAAAGGTATGATGGCTTTTGGACGTGCCAATATGGATGAGTTTGCTATGGGGTCTACTACTGAGAGTTCTTTTTATGGAGCGACTATTAACCCTCATGGTGACAATAGAGTACCAGGGGGAAGTTCAGGTGGAAGTGCTGCGGCAGTGGCCGGTGGACTTGCCATAGCTGCACTTGGTTCAGATACGGGTGGCTCTATAAGACAGCCTGCAGCGTACTGTGGTGTAGTAGGTATGAAGCCTACTTATGGACGAGTAAGCCGTTTTGGACTAGGTGCATATGCATCTAGCCTTGATCAGATAGGTCCCATTGCTCAAAATGTAGAAGATGCAGCGATACTTTATGATGCTATAAAAGGGCATGATGATAAAGATTCAACTTCGGCTGACTTTGAGATTGAAGACATAGCCAATAATCTTAACTCTGATGTGAAACTTACTATTGCAGTTATAGACTCTTATGTAGAAGCAGCAGATGAAGATATACAAAAAGCATTTAATGAGACTGTATCTAAGTTAAAAGATGTTGGACATACTATAGTTAGAAAAGAACTTTCAAATACAAAGTATGACATCGCTACCTATTATGTACTTGCTACTGCTGAGGCAGCAACGAACTTGGCTCGTTATGATGGTGTGCGTTATGGAGCAAGGGCTGACTCAAAAACAACTGAAGAGATGTTTTACAACTCAAGAAGCGAAGGGTTTGGTGAAGAGGTAAAAAGACGTATTATGCTTGGTAACTTTGTATTATCATCGGGTTATTATGATGCGTACTATGTAAAAGCCCAGAAAGTAAGGCACCTTATACGTGATGAGTTTAATGCCATTTTTGAAGAGGCAGACCTTATATTGTCTCCTGTAGCTCCTGCAGTTGCACCTAAGATAGGAGCTACTGAGTCAGCGTTAGAGATGTATAAGTCAGATATGTATACGCTTGGCGTAAACTTAGCGGGACTTCCTGGTATTTCTGTACCCGTAGGTAAAAATAACGAAGGAATGCCTGTTGGACTTCAACTTATAGCCAAAGCATTTGACGAAAAAATACTTTTTGATGGGGCTGCTAGCCTTGAAAAAGCTGTAAATTATACGAAGTAAAAGTTAGAGGGGTCTGGTGCACCTAAAGGTATTTCCTTTGGTGTTGCAAGGCAATGAATCATGAATCACCTGATTCCCTCGGAGCAGACCTCCTCGGAGAAAGAAAAAATTTACTAAAAATATACCCCAAAGGACTAAAACATGAACATTAAAAAAAGAGCTTTAACATTTGAAGATGTACTACTAGTACCACAGCATTCAATTGTCCTTCCCAAAGAAGTAAGTGTTAGCACGATGCTTACGAAAAGAGTAAGCCTAAACATTCCCATAGTCTCTGCGGCGATGGATACAGTCACTGAATTTAAAGCAGCTATCGCTATGGCTAGACTTGGGGGTATTGGTGTGATTCATAAAAATATGGATGTTGAAACACAAGCTTTTCAAGTGACAAAAGTAAAAAAGTCAACTGCAGGTGTGATTATAGACCCTGTATTTATTTCTGCAGATGCTACTGTAGGTGAAGCAGATGCTTTGATGGCTGAGTATCATATATCAGGTGTACCTGTAGTAGATGCTAATCAAGTGCTACTAGGCATCATTACTAATCGTGATATGCGTTTTATAGATGATATGACTATGAAAGTAGCAGACGTAATGACATCTATGCCCTTAGTGACGGGTAAAGAGGGTACTACACTTGAAGAAGCTGCAAAAGAGATGCAAAAGCATAAAATAGAAAAGCTTCCTATTGTAGATGAAAATGATAAACTTATGGGACTCATTACGATTAAAGATATTAAGAAAAAAGAGCAATTTCCTAATGCAAATAAAGATGATTTAGGTCGTTTGAGAGTGGCAGCTGCCATTGGTGTAGGGCAACTTGACCGTGCAACTGCATTGGTAGAAGCTGGGGTTGATGTCATTGTACTTGACTCGGCACATGGACACTCACAAGGTATCATCGATACTGTGAAACTCATAAAGAAAGAGCTTGATGTTGATGTGATAGCAGGAAACATAGCAACAGGTGAAGCAGCACAAGACCTTATCGATGCTGGTGCAGATGGTGTAAAAGTGGGGATAGGACCTGGGTCTATTTGTACTACTCGTATAGTCGCAGGTGTTGGTGTACCTCAAATCTCTGCCATCGATGAAGTAGCACTTGTAGCCAACAAAGCAGGTGTTCCTGTTATCGCTGATGGTGGTATAAAGTATTCTGGTGATGTGGCTAAGGCACTTGCAGTTGGTGGAAGTTGTGTGATGCTTGGTTCTGCACTTGCAGGAACGTACGAAGCACCAGGCGAAATGATACTTTTTAATGGTAGACAGTTTAAAGAGTACAGAGGTATGGGAAGCATCGGTGCGATGAGCAAAGGAAGTACAGACCGTTATTTCCAAGAAGGCACAGCAGCAGATAAACTTGTACCAGAGGGCATCGAAGGACGTGTACCATATAGAGGTAAAATAGGAGACGTAGTACACCAAATGATAGGTGGACTTCGTTCATCTATGGGGTACTGTGGTTCTGAAAGTATTCAAGCATTTTGGGAAAAAGCAGAGTTTGTTGAGATAACGGCTGCAGGACTTAAAGAGAGTCATGTGCATGATGTGACTATTACTAAAGAGTCTCCGAATTATCACGGGTAATTTTTCTTTAATATAAAACTAACTTATACATTATTAGTGATAAGATTTATTTGATTTAGATTGATAGAGTTGAGCTGTCAATCTGTTATTATTTTGTTATTCTAATCTTGATATTATGTTGCAAATTTAACAAGTGAGATGATGATTGAATAATAAAATATTGATTACAGTGAGTGATTTAAGTGGTATAAAACAATATACACTTCCTGGTAATATAAAGAAAATTATTATTATTTTTCTTTTTTTATTATTGGTCGTATTTGCAGGTCTCTTTTATTATTTAAATGAATTTACAAATAAAGTAAATGATTTAGAAACTAACAATAAAACATTATTAATACAAAATAACGCTTTTAATCAAAAGAAAAGTGCTCTTAAAGAAGAGATAGAAAGTATTTCAAACTCTGAAAAAAAACTTCAATTGAAAATTTATTCTTTATTGAAAGAGAATAGTGCGTTAAAAAAAGAGAAAAATATAAAAAACAATAAGATAATAAAAGAGAAAGAGAAGCAAAATCTTACAGAAAAGAAGCGTAAAGAAAAAAAGTTAAAAAAAGAAAAAGAAAAAGAAGCAAAAAAACTTCAGGAAAAAAAACGTAAAGCAGAAAAGCTCAAAAAAGAGAAAGCAAAGAAAAAGAAACTTACAGAAAAGAAGCGTAAAGAAGAGAAGTTAAAAAAAGAAAAAGAAAAAGAAAAAGAAGCAAAAAAACTTCAGGAAAAAAAACGTAAAGCAGAAAATCTAAAAAAAGAGAAAGCAAAGAAAAAGAAACTTGCAGAAAAGAAGCGTAAAGAAGAGAAATTAAAAAAAGAAAAAGAAAAAGAAGCAAAAGTAAAAAAACGTAAAGCAGAAAAGCTTAAAAAAGAAAAATCTAAAAAACAGGTAAATAATAGTAAAAAAGAAGTATCATTAGTAGGTATTGCAAAAACAAAGTTGGGTAAACGTTATGTGTGGGGTGCCATAGGACCAAAGACTTTTGATTGTTCAGGGTTCACATCATTTGTTTACAAGAAAACAGGTATAAACTTGCCTAGGACATCCAGACAACAGTCTAAATACGGTAAATATGTAAAGAGAAAAAATTTACAAGTGGGTGATCTTATTTTCTTTGATACCTCTAGAAGAAGAAAAGGCATTGTGAACCATGTAGGTATATATATGGGGAATAATAAGTTTATACATGCGAGTTCAGCAAAAAAACGCGTGATAATATCTAGTTTAAATAAAAATTTTTATGGTAATCGCTATAAATGGGCAAGAAGAATAAAAAATTAAAAAAGGAAGAAGTAGCCATGTTTGGAAAAAATAATGATAAAGCAGAAATAAGTAAAAGTGGGTCAAATAGTACAACAATTATCACATCTTGTATGGAGATTAAAGGTACTATTAAAGGTTGTGGTACAGTACATGTAGACGGTGTTGTACATGGAGATTTGATTATTGATGAAAATATTATTATTGGAGAGAGTGGAAAAGTATATGGAAATATAAAAGCTCAGAAAATAATGATTAGCGGTACGCTTGAAGGTTCTGTTGTATGTAATACCTTAGATGTCAGCAAAACAGGTGTTATTTCAAATAAAATCAATGCTAGAAATATAGTGTGTGATGGTACACTTGAAGCTGCCATTCTTGCGGAAGAACGCATACATATTACCGAAAATGGTAATGTAGATACCGATAGTATGGAGTCTAAGCATATTGTTGTGAATGGACATATTCATGGTGATGTAATTGCTAGCGAACTTTTAGAGATTAATAAGGATGGTCAGGTAAAAGGTACAATGAAGGTGAAAAAGATAAAAGTAACCGAAGGTGGTCTTATGCTTGGAACGATGTTAACGTATGAGGCATCAGATAGTGCAAAAAAGAATACCACAGTAGATGAAAATACAGAAGACGAGAAAAAAGAGTCTACAGAAATTAAATAGTGAACCAGTTGAAAAAGGAAAAGTAATGCATGAACAAACATTAGCAATACATGCAGGATACGAGAAAGATGCACAAGGCACTATGGCTGTACCTATTTATCAGAGTACAGCGTATCAATTTCGTGATACTGAACACGCAGCAAACTTATTTTCCCTTAAAGAGCTAGGGAACATTTATACACGTCTTATGAACCCCACGACTGATGTTTTTGAAAAACGTTTTGCAGCGTTAGAGGGTGGTGTAGCTGCTATAGGTACTGCATCTGGTATGGCCGCTATTTTTTATGCTATTGCCAATGTAGCTGAAGCAGGTGATAACATTATTGTGGCAAAACAAGTGTATGGTGGGACTACCACTCTGACTGGACATACCATCAAACGTTTTGGCATTGAGACACGTTATTTTGATGTACGTAATCCTAGTGAGATAGAAGCATTGGTGGACGACAAGAGTAAAATCATACTCTTTGAGAGTATTACAAATCCGAGTATTGACGTGGCTGATTTTGATGCTATAGTTGCTATAGCAAATAAGCATGGTATATTGACTTGTGTAGACAATACAGTAGGCACACCTATACTCTGTAAACCATTTGAACATGGGGTAGATTTAAGCGTACACAGTGCGAGTAAATACACAACAGGTCAAGGTCTAGCTATAGGTGGCGTGATAGTAGAGCGTCATGATTTGGTAGAAAAAATAAAAGATAACCCACGTTATGCACACTTTAATGAGCCAGATGAGAGTTACCATGGGCTTGTCTATTCTGATGTTCCTCTTCCTCTATTTACACTTAGAACACGTTTAGCACTTTTACGTGACTTAGGTGCTGCTCCTGCACCATTTAACTCATGGCTTTACATTCAAGGATTGGAGACTTTACCACTTCGTATGAAACAGCATTCTAGTTCTGCACTTGCTATAGCAGAGTTTTTAGAGGCACATCCAAAAGTAGGTAAAGTAAACTACCCAGGACTAAAGTCTGATGCTAACTATGCCTTAGGTCAAAAGTACTTTAAAGGTGGACATTCTGGGCTTCTCTCTTTTGAAGTCTCAGACAAAAAGACAGCACAAAAGATAGCAGATAGCACAGAAATATTTGCTGTGGTTGTAAATATAGGCGATTCTAAATCTATCATTACGCACCCTGCTAGTACTACGCATCAACAGCTTTCTGATACTGAACTACTAGAAGCAGGTATCCCAGCAGGGCTAGTCAGACTCTCTGTTGGGCTTGAAGATACGCAAGACTTGATTGATGATTTAACTAAAGCTTTAGGTTAGAGTCCAAAGGGTATTTCCTTTGGGAAATGTATTCTACAACATGAAAGCCCAAATACGATAAAATTATAGTTATTAAATTTAAGTATAAAAGTTCCTAATGAAAATCGAAACTAAAACAGCACAATTCTCCTCACCACTTTATTTAGAGTCTGGGCGTATCTTAGAACCATATGAGATAAGCTATGAGACATATGGTGAGTTAAATGAAGATAAATCAAATGTTGTTTTGGTATGTCATGCACTCTCAGGTTCGCACCATGCTGCTGGTGTGTATGAAGGTGAGAGAAAAGCAGGTTGGTGGGATGGACTCATTGGTGATGGTAAGGCTATAGATACCACAAAATATTTTGTTATTTCTACCAATGTTATTGGTTCATGTTTTGGTAGTTCAGGTCCTATGAGTAATAACTACTCCACACAAGCACCTTATAGACTTAAATTTCCTGTTGTAACAATAAAAGATATGACAAGAGCACAAATGCACTTACTCTCTAGCCTTGGCATACACCATGTAAAAGCCATAGTTGGAGGTTCAATGGGTGGAATGCAAGCATTGCAATTTGCTGTGGATTACCCCAACTTTTCAGATGAAATTATCTCTTTAGCAGCTACCTATGCAACGCGTCCTTGGACGATTGCTTTTAATAAAGTAGCAGTTGAAGCTATACGAAGAGACCCACGTTTTAAACATGGGAATTATGATATTGATGATTTTAAGGAAGATGGTTTAGATGGTTTGGCTATAGGTAGAATAGCTGGACATATCTCTTATTTAGCACCTGACTCTATGGATGATAAATTTGGACGTAATTATGTCAATAATGATGGTCTTTTTGAATTGTTTGGACGTTATGAAGTAGAGCGTTATATGGAGTATAATACGAACAATTTTTCTCGTATTTTTGATCCACTCTCATACCTTTATATTGTCAAGGCAATCAATACGTTTAATTTGAGCCGTGGATATGACTCTTTACATGAGGCAATTTCTCGAATAAAGGCAAATGTCCATCTTATATCTTTTTCATCTGATTACCTTTTTTTTCCTTCTGAAATGGCACACATTGCAAAGATGATGAAACGTAATGGACAAGAGTATAGTTACTTAGAAGTAGAAAGTAATTATGGGCATGATGCCTTTTTGGTTGAGTTAGAAAAGTTTGAAGTGCATATAAAAAAGGTATTATCATGAAAAATAAAACATTTGAAGAAAAATTAGAATATTCTAAAGAGCTTTTGGAGAAGTTAATGAATCCTGAAATTACTTTAGAAGACTCAGTAAAGCTTTATGAAGAAGGTCTTCAAAATATTAAAGAAGCACAAATATTGATAGAAGAGGCAAAAACAAAGATTACTGTCATAGAACAAGCCAATTTAACAGTGGAGCAGTAGTATGAATAAACAATTGGTTGTTGCCGCACTTCAGTTACCAACATTGGGTATGAATGCAACACGGCTAGAGTTTTACTTAAAGAAAGCCCATGAACGTGGGGCAGATGTAATGCTCCTAGGTGAATATGTACTCAATCACTTTTTTAAAGAGTTTGCAACTATGTCTCAAAATATGGTCAAAGAGCAAAGTAAAAAACACCTTGAAATCTTAAAAGCACTCTCCATTAAATATGATATTATATTTATTGCACCTATTGTAATAAGTAAAAAAGATGGGTACCATAAAACCATTGCTAAAGTTACATCTAAAAATATACGTTATTATGAACAGCAGATTTTACTACCGTATGAGCATTGGAATGAAAAAAAATTCTTTGCAAATAAAGTATCTGCACTGAAAGATGCCATGACCTTTAATATTAATGGGTTTAAGGTAATGGCTCTTGGAGGGTTTGAACTGCACTTCAGCCCATTTTGGGAGCAAGTAAGACGAAAGAAAGTTGACTTAGTGCTTCTTCCTACTGCATCTACCTTTGGATCACATAATAGATGGAGAGAGATTATTAAGTCTAAAGCGTTCTTGCATGGATGCTATATTTTACGTGCCAATCGTTTAGGTGAGTATAGTGATGATGAAGTCAAATGGAAATTTTATGGAGACACGATGCTAGTATCGCCAGAAGGTGAAGTTGAGATGATGCTAGAAGACAAAGAGTCTATGCTTATAGAGGTTATAGATAAAAGTGAAATACTTGAACATCGTAAGGTATGGGGATTTGAAAAAGAGTTAAAGCAACGTGAGGACTTACTGTGACACAAGAAGAGTACTTTAATAGACAGATACAACTTTGGGGTTCTGGTGTACAGCAGAGCTTACAGAAGAAAAAGATAGCCATCATCGGTTCTGGTGGACTTGGCTCAACCTTAGCACAGGCATTGGGAACATCAGGTATTGGTGAGATACATATGGTAGATTTTGATATTGTCTCTTCTCATAATATACATAGACAAATAGCCTTTACACTAGAGGATGAGGGAAAAAGCAAGTCTAAAGCAGTTACTACACTCATTGAGTCCAAAAACCCTTTTGTAAAAGCTGTAGCATTTGACATGGCTTTTGATGATTTTAAAGAGATGGGTAACACCTATGACCTCATACTCGATGCTACAGATAACTTGCCTGTTCGTGGAGAGATAGACAAATATGCAAAAGAGACAGAGACACCATGGATTTATGCGTCTGTAGAAGAATTTAACGGACAAGTGTGTTTTTTTGATACATCTAACTTTCAAGTGTTTAATATTTCTGATCATAAACCTGGTGGAATAACAGCACCTATAGTCATGCATATAGGCTCACTGCAGGCTAACCTGGCCTTACGTTATCTTGCAGGGCTTAGCGTAATGAAAGATAAACTTTATTACCTTTATTTTAATGATGAAGGTGAGTTGATTACTCAAAAATTTGGAATGCCAACAGAATAATAGTACTATATAATTAAATAAAAGGATAAAAAATGAAATTAAAAATATTATTAGTGTCAGCAATGATGCTTTTTTTTACAGGATGTACACAAGAGACCCAAAACTCTCTAAGCCGTTCACTACAAAACTGGACAGGAACAAATGGTGTCTTAGATGTTTATGCTGGTGATAAATTGGTACATAAGTTTATTAAGATAGATAAACTATCAACTGCTAAAGGCACAACTGATGATACACATAGACCGTATCGTTATGGATATGGTATAGATGATTTAAATATGAATGGTAAAAAAGATGCGGGTGAAAAAAAAGTCTATTTTGAGTTTTCAGACTACTCTACGTCATATATATTTTATGAAAAAAATTAAAGGGTATCATTATGAAAATATTATCAACCAATAATGCACCACAGGCTATTGGACCATACTCTCAAGCTGTAGCAGTAAATGGCATGATTTATACTTCTGGACAGATAGCATTGTTGCCAGATGGTACGATGCTTACAGGTGATGTAAAAGAACAGACTGAGCAGGTGATGTTAAATTTAACAGCAGTACTGAATGAGGGTGGTGCTGGACTGAATGATGTTATAAAAACAACTATATTTTTGGCCGATATGGATGATTTTTTAAAAGTAAATGAAGTGTATGCAAAGTACTTTGGAAATCATAAACCTGCAAGAAGTACAGTGGCAGTGAAAACACTTCCTAAAAATGCCCTTGTAGAGATAGAATGTATTGCTCTTGGTGAGGCACATGTGAATTTTGGGTAATTAAAAAAAAATTAAATATTATTTGGGTATAATCTCAAACTTTTAAAAAACACAAGAAATAGTAAAGGGTTTGCAATGTACGCAATCATTAAAGCAAGTGGTCAACAATTCAAAGTTCAAGAGGGTGATATTATCTGTTTTGACAACATGAATCTTGAACCAAAAGCAGCAGTAGAATTCAAAGAAGTTCTAGCATTAGATAACGGTGACTTAACAGTTGGTACTCCATTTGTAGAGGGTGCAGTTGTTAAAGGCGAAGTGATTAATGAAGGTAGAGATAAAAAAGTTATTATCTACAAAAAAAGAAGAAGAAAAGATTCAAAACTTAAAAGAGGTTTCAGAAGAGACTTTACTAGAGTTAGAATAACTAAAATAGCATAAGCTAAAATCAAAGTATAGGAGCATACTATGGCACACAAGAAAGGACAAGGGTCCACTCAAAATAACCGTGATTCAGCTGGACGTCGTTTAGGCGTTAAGAAAGCTGGAGGCGAAGCAGTAATTCCTGGTAATATTATTATCAGACAAAGAGGAACTAAAGTAAAGCCAGGTAATGGCGTTGGTATAGGTAAAGACCATACAATATTTGCTCTAATAGAAGGTGTTGTTAAATTTGACAATCATACTTCATCACAAAAGAAAGTTTCAGTAGTACCTGCATAATTTTCTAGTTAAGTCCAACCTTTTGGGCTTAACATATTTTCATTTATTTAATCTTTTTCAATAACGAGAAGATGTTTACATCTATTTCTTCCTAAAAACCATCCATCAACATAGTCTTTTTTACGTTTAAAAAACCAGTGTGACTTAGTATATTTTCCTTTTGATGTAGCACATCCATCTTTAATACCTCGTTTAAAATGATCTGTAAAATGCGTACCAAAATAGACACCACTATGATAGTGTCCTCCTTGATGAACAGGTACTTTTTTAGATGAACAACCACTCAATAATAGTAGACTACTGAAAATTAGTATTTGTTTGCTTTTAATCATATATATTCCCATCATTAATTTTTTAAATTATAACAAATAATTTTCTTAATTTAGGTATAATCACAAAATTAATAATTACTTGGTAATAGAAAGTGATTTTGTGAATATAAAGGTATAGATATGTTCGTAGATAGTGTAGAGCTTATGATAAGTTCGGGTAAGGGGGGTGCAGGTGCCATCTCGTTTTGGACAGAAAAGTTTGTTGTCAATGGTGGACCAGACGGTGGTGATGGTGGCCGTGGTGGTGCAGTATATTTTAAAGTAGATAATAATACCGATACACTTTCTGGTTTACGTGGACGTAACCACATGAAAGCAGAGGGTGGACGACCTGGTGAGGGGCGTAAGTGTTATGGTAGAAAAGGTCAAGATCTTACTATTACAGTACCTCCTGGAACTACAGTTGTAGATGTAGAAACGGGTGAAGAGTTAATGGATTTACTCAACGAAGGCGATATTGTTCTCTTTTTAGAAGGCGGTAAAGGAGGACTTGGAAATATGCACTTTAAGTCTTCTTCAAATCAAAGACCAACCTATGCACAACCAGGTTTGCCTGGCATTACGAAACAAGTACGATTAGAGATGAAACTCATAGCAGATGTGGGGCTAGTTGGCTACCCAAATGTTGGGAAGTCTACACTCATAGCAACACTCTCAAATGCTAGACCACAAGTGGCAAATTATGAATTTACCACATTGACACCAAAATTGGGTGTTGTGCATATAGGTGATTATGACTCTTTTATGATGGCAGATATTCCTGGTATTATAGAAGGTGCTTCAGATGGTCGAGGTTTGGGGCATGAGTTTTTAAAACACATTGAAAGAACAAAAACGTTATTACTTATGATTGATGCTGCAAATTATAGGGAAATGAAATATCAGTACGAGACATTGCTAGTAGAATTACAGCGTTACTCTGAAACACTAGCAACACGTAAACATGCCATTGCCATTACTAAAATAGATTCTCTTTCGGTTGAAGAAGTCAATACTTTAACGCAAACTTTTTTAGATGACATAGGACTTGATGCCAACCATACATTGAGTCAATACAAAGCTAAAAGTGAATACATTTCTTACGGATTTAAAACAGACTTTGGCGTGAGTTTACCAGAAGAGAAACCTCTTTTTGTATTGCCTATTTCGTCAGTGGCACATATTAATACTGAAGCATTACGTTATGCCATAGGTGATTTTGTAAAGAGTGTGCAAGAAGAACAAGAACAAGGGTTATAAGATGCATAAACGTATAGTCATAAAAGTAGGCTCACATGTTCTAACAGAAAATGGCAGTATCGCGTCAGAACGTATATTTTCACTGGTAGAATTGATTAGTGAATTAAAAGAAAATCATTATGATGTAATACTTGTGAGTTCAGGAGCAGTGGCTGCAGGATATACAAAATTACCTTTAGATAGAACTGTCTTAGCCAATAAACAAGCATTGGCTGCTATTGGTCAGCCACTTTTACTTAGTATGTACCAAGAGAAATTTTACAAGTTTGGACTCTTGTGTTCGCAAGTACTTTTCCGTGCAGATGTATTTGAGTCAGAAAAACATATAAATCATGCAAAAGTAGCTATAGATACACTGCTTGAAAACAATGTGATACCTATTGTCAATGAAAATGATACTGTAAGTATTGAAGAGTTAGTCTTTGGAGACAATGACAGACTCTCTGCCCATGTTGCACATCATTTTAACGCAGATCTTCTTGTCATACTCTCAGACATAGATGCCTTTTATGACAAAGACCCCAACAAATATGATGATGCTAAGCGTAGGGCAGTGGTCAACACCATCTTAGAAGAAGAACTTAATGCAGAGCATACCCCCAATAATGAGTTCGCCACAGGTGGCATAGTGACCAAGTTACAGTCTGCAGATTTTCTTATGAAGCATAACCGTAAGATGTTTTTAACGTCTGGTTTTAACTTAAAAGATGTTAGTTCCTTTCTTTTGAAGAATGAGCATATTGGTGGGACACTTTTTAAAAATTGACTTGACATTTTTTCCTACAGTGTATATACTTTAAATATAAAAGTATATAAAGGATTGATTATGACTGCAAAAACAGAATATAAAAAAGAACTTTTTTCATTGCCTACAGAAATATCTGAAAAGCTAAAAGAATATGCTCATCAAACTGATAAGAAAAAGAGCCATATAGTTGCAGAGGTATTAGGAGACTTTTTAGATAAAAATAATCGAAAAAAATTGGTACAAGAAGCGAAAAGTATGTTTGGTATCATAAGTGCAAATACGCCAGATATTCAAGTGATTAAGGCAAATAGAGATGATATATGATTCGACTTTTTATAGATGCGAATATATTTATAGATGTAACAGATAGTACTAGAAAGACTTCAACGTCAAGTCTAGAATTTATGGACAGAATGTTTGACAATATGGATAAGTATCAATTGTATACAAGTTGTGATTTAATAACAACTATATATTATATTTTGAGAAAAGAATTAGACAGTCATGGGGCGTTGCAACAGATAAAAAGAATAAGTAAATTTATTTCAATCATTGAATTTGGAAATAATGAAGTAGATGAAGCTGTTAAATTAATGGAAAATAATTTAAAGTACAAAGACTTAGAAGATACCATTCAGTACGTCATGGCACGAAAAGAAAAGTGTGATTACATCATCACAAATGATAAAAATTTTGCTTCTGGGGATGTGCCTGTTTTGAGTTGTGTTGAGGCGTTGAAAGAGTTAAGAAAATAGGAATCATTATATATGATAATAAGTCAAATAAAAAGCAACATTACAAAGTTATTAAAAATTTTTTAAATGATGAAGAGAGACTTGAATATCTTTTT
>JAYEFI010000061.1:0-4174 GCA_034658615.1 Campylobacterota bacterium | reverse complement strand
TTAAAGAACGATTTTTTAACATCTGGTACTTGATGCGTTTTGGTAAGAAAAAAGATAGAAGTAGAGTAGAGTGGCTCATACAGTTTTTACTTGCTTGGTATAGTAAGGATGAGTTGGAGGAGAAGGCAGAGCATTTGATGAGTGGATGCAAAATGAATGCGTACAATCCTCACTATGTATTGCACTATACCGAAGCAGTCATACAATTATGGCAAGAAAACTTCTCACACAGCTATGAAAAGTTTTTAGAGTGGATGAAGTATGATGATGCAGTCAGTAGTCAAGCAGATATGAGTATCTATATAAACCTCCTCATCTCCAAAGGACAACTCTACAAAGCCAAAGAGTTTTTAGAAATGCCTGAGTATCAACTCAAAGAGCGTTACAAACCCATATGGTATGCACTCATGACACTCATGCAAGATGACTTTCCTCATGAAGTAAAGAAGATGGGTTCAGAACTCAAAGGTACAGTAGATGAGGTACTAGAAGAGATAGAGAGGTTGAGGGTCAAATATGCACTATCTGCATGATTTTAGTAAACTTTGTTATAATACAAACAATATAAAAACCAAGGAAGAACATGACAACTGTAGAAGGTAACTTACAAGTAGATAAGAGTAAAAAAGTAGCTATTATTAATGGAAGATTTAATCACTTTATTACAGATAGACTAGTAGAAGGTGCACAAGATGTGTACGCAAGACATGGTGGAAATGTAGCAGATTTAGACCTTATTTTGGTGCCAGGAGCATTTGAAATACCATTTGCACTAGACAAGGCTTTGGCTTCTGGTAAGTACGATGCAGTATGTTGTTTAGGTGCAGTGATTCGTGGGGCGACACCTCATTTTGATTATATTTCTGCTGAAGCAACTAAAGGTGTGGCTACGGTTGGACTTAAACATGGAAAAGCAGTAACATTTGGTGTACTTACCGTAGATAGCATAGAACAAGCCATTGAGAGAGCAGGGACAAAAGCAGGAAACAAAGGTGGCGAGGCAATGGCTGGACTCATTGAACTTATGAACCTTTATACAGAGTTAGGATAAGCACTATAATACGTTGTCACTAGAACATACCTAAAGGTATAGACTAGCGATAACATTTAACAGTTAGTTCATGCGACTGGTCGCATAAAAAATAATATAGATTAGGAATAAAATGGCAACAAGACATCAGTCACGTACAGCTGTTATTGGTTTACTTTACGCTTATGACTTAGGCAATACAAATATTTCAGACTTTACAGATGAGATACTAGAAGAGGAAAAAATACGAAATAAACAACGAGAGTTTTCTCATGGTTTATTTAACGGTACTCTTGAAAACCTTGAGATGCTAGATGCTGAAATAAACAAACAGCTTAAAGACTGGGACTATGACGGCATTGGTAAAGTAGAAAAAGCCATTATGAGATTAGGTGCTTATGAAATATTGGTGGCTAAGACAGATAAAGCTATTATTATCAATGAAGCTGTTGAACTTGCTAAGACACTAGCAGATGAGAAATCTCCTCAGTTCATCAATGGAGTACTTGATGCGTTGGGCGAAAAGAAAAAAGTGGATGACACGAAAGTGTTGGATGAAAAAAAAGAGTTAGATGAAAAAAAAGAGTCGTAGGGTGTTGTACCCTTACAACACGCTGTTGCAATCAAAACTATTAGGTGTTGTTAGGCACAACACCCTACAAGGGTAGACAATGACTATAAATATGAATAAATCTACAACAAAACGTATGACTATCGATGAAGCCATAGAGCTCATAGAACATGCGGACTTAAAAACCTTAGGGAAAATGGCTCTAGCTCGAAAAAAGCAGATGCATCCCAAAGGTGTCACGACATTTGTTGTAGATAGAAATATTAACTACACAAACATCTGTTGGGTAGATTGTAAGTTTTGTGCTTTTTATACGCATGAAAAAAAAGAAGATGCCTACATTCTTACTTTCGATGAGATAGATCAAAAAATAGACGAACTTTTAGCCATAGGTGGTACACAAATACTTTTTCAAGGTGGCGTACATCCTAAGCTAGAAATAGAGTGGTATGAAGACTTAGTAGAACATATTTCCGAGAAATACCCACAAGTAACCATACACGGATTTTCCTCTATTGAGATAGACTATATTGCCAATCGTTCTAAAATTTCTATCTCAGAAGTGATACGTAGACTTAGAGACAAAGGGCTTTCTTCTATTCCTGGAGCAGGTGCGGAGATACTCAGTGACAGGGTGCGTGACATTATAGCACCCAAAAAACATGACAAAGACCAATGGCTTGAAGTACATAGACAAGCACATAAACTAGGTGTGAAGTCTACAGCTACCATGATGTACGGTACGGTAGAAACTGTGCGTGAAATAGTGGAACACTGGGACTATGTGCGTCAGCTTCAAGATGAAACAGGTGGATTTAGAGCGTTTATTATGTGGAGCTACCAAAGTGACCATACACAACTTAAACGTGAACTCCCTACCATTACTAAAACGACACCCAATCAGTATTTACGTTACTTAGCAGTGGCACGTTTGTTTTTAGACAATGTACCAAGCATTCAAAGTTCATGGGTGACACAAGGCTCATACATAGGGCAAATGGCACTTCTTTTTGGTGCAAATGATTTAGGTTCTACTATGATGGAAGAAAATGTAGTCTCTGCTGCAGGTGCGGCAAACTCTATGAATCAAGATGAGATGATAACGCTTATTCGTGATGTTGGAGAACATCCTGCTAAGCGTAATACGGCTTACGAAATACTGGAGTATTTCGAATGAGGAGTGAGGAATTAAGAATGAGGAATTATTGTAAACATTTTTTTAAAATGATATCTATAAAAGCATTGCAAAGCAATGCAAACCAACACTCCTCACTCCTCACTCCTCACTCCTCACTAAAAAAAATCATTTTAATGATTTTTCTATTACAAGGATTACTTATGGCAGCTAGCCTACATGACATTACTATAAAAGATACTAAGGTACCTATTGTTTTTGAAGAGGGGAAGTATATTCCTATTGTCTCCATACAACTTGTGTTTAAAAATGCTGGACACTTGTCAAACACGCTAGACGGGTTAGCTGATATGTCTGCAAAGCTTTTAAATGAAGGTACAAAAAAAGAAGGTAGCATAGGTTTTGCAACAAAACTTGATGCACATGCGGTAGACATCGGTGCCCATGTGGGACGTGAAAGTTTTGTTATAGAA
This sequence comes from Campylobacterota bacterium, assembly GCA_034658615.1. Taxonomy (GTDB): domain Bacteria; phylum Campylobacterota; class Campylobacteria; order Campylobacterales; family Sulfurovaceae; genus Sulfurovum. The sequence goes on along the minus strand of JAYEFI010000061.1, from coordinate 965 downwards.
GTTTCTGCACTTAAGTCTGAATTTGATTACGCAGTTGAGAGGCTTATTGCTTTGTTGAAAGATCCTAACTATACGCAAGAAGCGTTAGAGCAAATCAAATACCAAAAACTAGGCTGGATTAAACAAAAAGAGGGCGACTTTGACTACATTGCCGCGAGTTCATTACGTGAAACACTCTTTAAGGGTTCCGCATTGGCAAAACCTTATGATGGTACGGTAGCAAGCATTGAAGCACTTAAACTTGAAGATATACAGAAGTTTATCTCTACACGTTTAGGCTATAACAATGTCATAGGTGTTGTGGGTGGAGACATCACGTTAAAAGAGGCTGAAGGGTATTTAGAAAAACTGTTAACACTTTTACCAAAGGTTGAAACTACAGAAGTTGAAGTTGTGAGTGCATCCAATAAAAAAGAGACTGTATTGCTAGACAACGACACACAACAAGCGTACATTTTCTTTGGTTCACCATTTAACTATTCATACAAAGAACTAGACCAGTACAAAGCAAAGATAGCAGAGTACTTACTAGGTGGGGCAGGGTTTGGTAGCCGTCTCATGGAAGAGATACGTGTAAAGCGTGGGCTGACTTATGGTGTCTATGCGTCACTGCGTCGTACGAAGTCTGTCTCTTATTTGAGTGGGTACATGCAGACAAAACTTAGTACACAAGAAGAAGCAAAAGCGTTGATTCAGACTGTAGTAGATGACTTTGTAAAAGAGGGCATTACACAAAAAGAGCTTGATGATACGAAAAAGTTTTTACTAGGCAGTGAACCGTTACGTACAGAGACTCTCTCTCAAAGACTTGGACGTGCATACAGCGACTACTATAACGAACGACCATTGGACTTTTCGCAGACGCAATTAGAGAAAATAGAGTCAGTAACCCTAGAAGAAATGAATGCGTTTATAAAGTCGCATGGCGAACTTTCCAATATATCTTTTTCCATTGTGACGAAGAA
>JAYEFI010000060.1:8182-15735 GCA_034658615.1 Campylobacterota bacterium | reverse complement strand
GACTCATCTAAGTAAATGTCAAACAAATCGATTTCATCTATGAGGTTTGAGAGCTTTTTGTAGCCAAAGTTTATAGGGGAAAATGAAGTAGAGTTATTGATGTATTGACCAATATCGGCTAAGTTTGCCCAACCATCTTCATCCATAGTTTGCTCTACTGCAGTGCGAAGTACATTGACTAGCCATGTGTCTGAACGCATCTCTTTTCCTGTCTTTTTAGTGGCTACTATTTGTAAATCATTTTTTTCATTGTGTTGTACAGAAGTTTGCATCAGTTTTTCTGTAAAGATAAACTGAGAACAAGCTGCCATAAAAGGTTTAGGAGTTTTTTTCTCACCAAAACCAAAGACTTTAATACCTTCTGCTTGCACACGCATAACAACTGGTGTAAAGTCAGAGTCAGAGGTCGCAAATGCAAAAGCATCAATTCGTTTGGTATGTAGTAAATCTATGGCATCAATCGTCATAAGAATATCGGTGGCATTTTTGTTTTTTGAGTAGTCAAATTGTTGTATGGGTTTTATGGCAAATTCCAATAGCTTCTCTTCCCAGTTTTTGAGGTTGTCTTTTGTCCAATTTCCATAGGCTTGGCGTATGTTAACAACACCATACTTGCTAAGCTCATTGATAATACCTTCAATCGCTTTGTGTGAGATATTGTCACAATCTATAAACAGTGCAATGTGGTCTTCTTTTGTTGTCATCATGACTCCTTTGGTTTATAATAACTAAGTGTACTTCGTCCAAATTTTTTACGTTTTGTTTTTTCTAGTAGACCAATGGACTCAGGCATTGTAAGGTTTGTCATATGTTCAACAATAACCAACTCGCAGACATCAGTTTTTATGGTTTCTATAAGTGCAATGGTTTTGTCATAGACATCATCCATACCATCACGGGTAGAAAATGGTGGGTCAAAGTAAAAATAGGTTTTTGTTTTTGTTTGCTCTACCAAACGATAGACATGGTCAAAGTTTTCAAAACTGTCTCCATAAAAGAGATGTGATTTGGAGGGGTCAATGTTTTTAACATTGTTTTCTAAACAGTGGTAGGCTACCTTGTTGTACTCCATAAAATAAGCTTTGCTAGCACCACGGCTAAGTGCTTCTAGCCCAATGGAGCCTGAACCAGAAAAGACCTCTACAAAGTTTTTATCTATAATGTCAAACTGTAAGGTGTTAAAGAGTGACTCTTTGAGTATGCCCTTTGAACTTCTGGTAGTAAAGATATCGGGAATTTCAATCTTTTTACCCTTATAATCTCCAGCAGAAATACTGCTTGTAAATATTTTTATTTTTTCGTGTTTTTTCATAAAGCTATTTTACCCTAAGTCATGTAAGATTCATGTGGTGTGGCACAAAGAAAGTCCATAGATGCTTTTATTTTCTCTTCACTCCAGTGCCACCACTCTAAGGCTAATAATTGCTTTATCTTCTCATCATCAAAACGGTATTTGAGTACTTTAGCTGGGTTACCTCCAACAACAGCATAGGGTGGCACATCTTTAGTGACTACAGCACGTGAAGCTATAATTGCACCAGTGCCTATACTAACCCCTGCTGTTATCATGGCTTCTGTGCCTATCCAGACATCATGACCTACTGTGGTATCTCCATATTTTAGGTAGCCATTTGTAGATTTTTCAAATATATTGGCTTGAAAATGAAAAGGGAATGTACTTGTCCAGTCTACCCTGTGACCTTGATTTCCACCCATAATAAAAGTAACACCAGAACCAATAGAACAATAGTTACCAATAATCAGCCTATCTGTCCCTTTTTTGTCTAGTAAATAATGGACACACTCCATAAAGCTATGTTTGTGGTAGTAGCCCGAATAATAAGTAAATGGACCTACTTCAATATTGGGATGGTTTATGGTTTTACAGAGTAGTTGTGAGCTAAATGGGTTTTCAAAGTAATTCTCCACTGTTAAAAGTTTACAATTGTTTTAAGTGTATTGATGAGTTTTGAGCCTTCACGAATGTCTCTACGTTCTTTTCCTGGTTCTGTTGTTGTGATAATGGTACGTCCCGTGATGAGCTTCGTTCCATCAGTTTTACGCATGCCCCAGTAAGTGTGCATAATGACAGGTTCTCCTTTATACTCTCCTAAATAGAGCACAACATGCCCTGGCACATAAAGGAGTGAACGAAAAGGTTCAGCTTTGGCTATAATTTTTCTTTTTTTAGTAGATTTTTTTAAGCCTTTTATGGAAGTTGCTTTACCATCTTTGGCTTGTTTACTGGAATTTCTACGCAAAAAAATACCAAATGGTGCTAAAAAATCACGTGTGGTAGCTGAACAGTCACGACACTCATTACGTCCACCCCATCCATAAGGTTCACCATAAAACTCTTTGGCAATTTTAGCAACATTTTTAGAGGTAAATGCTAAAGGTTTTTTTGCAATATGTTTTTTGTTGACTACAGAAACTTTTGTGAGTTGTGCATGACCCCACTTACTTCGTTGAGCAGTCAAGTAGTGTTGCTTATCTTTAGCAATAGGAAATAGTGCACCCAACTTCACAAGAGAAACATGAGCTGTTCCATTGTAAAGACGTAAATTATCTTTTATTGTAATGGCATATTTCCCATTTCTGAATTTTTTTCTAAATTTGCTATCGGTGATGGCAATGTCTTTTTTAAGCACCCAACCAAATGCGTATGATCCTTTGACAAATGCCCATTTTCCATCACGTGAGTAGTGTGAAACAAAAAGAGGTACATTGATGTGATGGGCTGAATTTTGATTGTAGTCAAAAGGAAACCCTTCACCAACTCTACGAGGGTCTCTGTAAAAAGTGTTGGTTGTTGGAAGTGCTTTTACATTGGTGCGACGCACAGTAATGGCTTTTTGGCGTATGCTATTGAGGGCTTTCATGTTTGCATTGTAAATCCACCCTTTGTAAATAGAAGAGGATATGCGTTTACCAGTGGAGCGATAAATAGGTTTTTTGGTAACAAAACGTGTCTCCCAACCAAAATCTTTTTTGGGTATTGCAATACGTGTATCGTCCCATGGTTTAAAATACTTTTTATTGTAAGCAACATCTAGTTCTTTTTGTTTTGCTTTGGAAAAAGATTTAATCTGTTTGGCATAAAAAGCAGGGTCTTGAGGTATGTTTCTCATGTCACCAACAGAATTTTTTGGCATTTTGTCAATACTGGACTTTATACGTTTTCCTTCAACCAAAGTATAGCTAGCACTTAGTTGAGAAATTGATAAGAGTAAAATGAGTGATAATCGTTTAATTGTATACATAATGTCCTACTTAATATTTATTAATTTTATTTTAGACAATATAGGTTAATGGTTGGTGTATTGTATCGGTTATTTGAGTTTTTTTATGTTCTTTCTGTGTTTTTTAAAGGTATCTGTGAAGTCATGCACACCTTTACTGTTACGCATAAAATAGAGGTAGTTGGTCTTTTTAGGATTGATAGCAGCATCAATAGCATGTATACTTACAGAGCCAATAGGTGATTTTGGTAAGCCTTTGTGCTTGTAGGTGTTGAAAGTTGTGTTGTCATTACGTATACGTTTAGGTGTTACTTTGATATGCGAATATTTACCATAGTTGAGTGTACCATCCATTTGTAGTCTCATATTTTTTTCTAGTCTATTGTAAATGACTGAAGAGATGAGAGGCATTTCAGTTTTAGAAGCAGCCTCTTTTTGAATAATAGAAGCAACAGTCAAAATAATTTTCCATTTTGTTGTGTTATAGTCTCCATAATATTTTGTGGCAAGTTTTTTGTAGGTACGTTCTGACCCGCGAAGTAAAAACTTGATGAGTTTTGTCTCATTCATTCTTCGTGGTACAAAATAGGTGTCTGCAACAATAGAAGCCTCAGGATACATAGCATGTTCTTTGTAAGCATTCATGATTTTACGCTCACTAATGTCTAGTTTATCGGCTACTTGTTTAAAAAATATTTCTGAAGTCTCACCAGGGATAAGGGTGATTTTAAGAAGAGGTATTTTTGCTTGCGTGAGTGCATAAAGAAAATCAATACGGTTTTTTTTCGTTTCTTTAAACTTGACTTCACCCTCTTTTATTTTGCCAAGTTTTGAAAGTATGTAGCTATCAATAGCATGAAGCGAATAGGGTCCTCTTTGGTTGAGATATGCTATAATATCTTTCTCTTTCATACCTTTAGAAATAGATATTTTTCTCTCTGTTTCAACAGGAAGTATTGAATAAAAGGCAAGTGACATGATTAAAATTACTACACAGTGTTCTATACATGTACTCCATTCAATCTTACGAAACACATTACTCTTTTTTATAGTCATTTTCTTTGCTCTTTTTGTTTGGCTTAAAGTGGGTATAGAGTCAAAATCATTGATGATTGGTCCCTATAATATTGACGGATTATACATCAAGTTGGATAAAAAACTTACCTTAAAAGCCAATAGTGTTGTTATGCCTAAGCGTAAAGATACAGCTTCATTGAAGGATATGGATAGATTATTTGATAAAATAAAATATTTGTTTACATTTTTTGATTATATAGAATTAAATAATATTGTGATGGATGATGAAAAAATAAATCTTATTTATGCAGATGATTTACTCTATATACGTAACAATACCTATGAGATAGCAGGGACTATACGTAGAAGCAGGCAAAAACTTAAAGCCGATATTTCATTGTTCCATGTGAAAAAAGAAAATATTGATTTTAATGGAACAATCATGTATGATTTAAGTACCCATAAGATTATGGCAAAAGGAAACTTTTCTGCCTATGAGGTTAAGGGCTATCTCACAGTAAACAAAGAAGCAGAAGTCATCAACTTTAACGTAGACTCTCATACATTTGATGACTTAAGACCCTTAATATCTAGACTTGCATTATCTCCTAAACTAGAGGCATGGATTGTTGATAAAGTACAAGCTAAACACTATACTTTAAAGCGTCTTTCTGGAAAAATGATAGCCAATGATAGCAGCTATAAGATGGACTTTGATGCATTACAAGGTGAAATCTTGTTTGAAGATGTAAAAATATTTTATAAAGAAGGTCTTGATCCTATTTTAGCCAAAAGTTTTCTTTTAAACTATAGAGATAAGGCACTTTACTTTGACTTGCATTCACCAATGTATAAGATGAAAGATATGAATAATAGTACACTCTCTATTGTCAATTTGGGTGAGAAAAATACAACATTAAACTTAGATTTACATATGAAAACAGCTATGGATAGTCAGTTAAAAGAGATCCTTAGTGCCTATAATATTACACTTCCTATCAAACATAAAGGTAAACTCCTAGATGTAAATTTAAAGATAGATATTCCTCTTGGAAGAATAGATAAAAGTCAAAAACCTAAGGTTGTTGTGAATGTTGATTTATCTGAGGGTACACTTTGGTATAAAAATATTAAAGCAACGCTCAAAAAAGGGAATGTACAGTTTGATAATCAAAAGAAATCACCTATCATAATGAAACTTACTTTAGATAAAGGAACCGTAGAGATTGGGGAGACAAAACTTCCTGTAGAATCTGGCAGGGTGAAGTATGCCGATGATATTGTGACCTTAAATTCTGTGTATCTGAAAGAAGATTGGTATCGAGGAAAAGTAGATGGAATTGTTGAACTATCAAAACAGAAAGCAAGTCTTAAGCTCGATATTGAAACTTTGAGTATTGGAGATAAAGAAAAGTTTTTTGTGCTAAAAAACAAAAAGTTAAACTTCTATTTGCTGTATAAAAATAATGTACATATAGATATACCAAGCTTAGATATAAGTATAAAAAAACAAAAGAAGGGTATGTTGTTTGAGCTCAATAATTTGGCAAAGATTAAACCCTATTTACAAAACTTACCTATTGATGTTGATGGTGGTTCATTAAATATAGTTAAGAGCAGATTGTCACACTATACATTAGAAGGTGTTTTAAAAAGATCTACGTGTGCATTTTACAGTGATGATAAAAAATGCCATATATCCATACCTGTTACTGGTACGATTAAAAAAAATAGTGTGAATATATATGCATTTAATAAAGCATTTCATTTCAACTCAAACAAATCACGCATTACACTTAAAAAATTAAATTTTGATTTAGAACAATTTTTAAATGATACTAAAAATGTGACTAAGAAAAAAACGGTAAAAAAAAGTAATAGATTGGTTATTCTAGGTGAAAAATCCAATTTACGTTATGGGAAGCATACCTTAGTTACAGATAGCTATGATATTGAAATACACCCCAATGGAAAGATAGATGCTTTTGCATCTTTAGATGGAGACATTGTTAAGTTTTCAAAAAAAGGTAAAAACTTTTCACTAAAAGCTTTAAGGGTGAAAGATAAAATGCTTCATCCACTCATTGGTTTTTCTGGACTTAAAGAGGGAAGATATACATTTAAAAAAAGTGGTAATATAGATGAAGCTACAAAAGGACAAATTATTGTGGAGGGAGGGTATTTAAGTGATTTTAAGGCGTATAATAATACTTTGGCTCTTCTCAATACCATCCCTGCCATTGCAACATTAAATAACCCTGGGTTCTCTGAAAAAGGGTTCAATATAAAAAGAGGTCTTATTGACTATAAGATGAGGGGAGACAAAATAATATTCGATTCTATCTATATTGAAGGTGAATCTGCTAATTTTGTGGGTAAGGGAACTATAGACCTTAAAACAAAAAGTATAGACATGAGATTGGCTATTCATACTGCAAGAGAATTAGGTAAAATTGTAGGAAATCTACCTTTATTAGGCTATATATTAATGGGTAAAGATAAAAGTATGACAATAGGACTTACTATCACGGGAAGTTTGGAACAACCCATTGTTGAAACATCTGCAGCAAAAGAGATATTAACACTACCTATAGACTTGATTATGAGAACATTGGAGTCACCTGTACATATTTTTAATAAATAATGTATAATATAACATAACATAAAAGGGGTTGCAATGAAGACAATAATTTTATTTCTTAGTGTATTTACAGCTGTACTCTATGCTGGTTTTATGGATGGTGTTGAAGATATAGTAAAGTCAACACTTTCAAGTGATAGACTAGAAGAGACAAAAGAGCTGACAAGTGTACGTACTCTTCCTTCAGTTGGAGGTATTTCATCCAATAAGGACAAAAAAGATGAAAATATTTTAGACTCTCTTGTAAAGCGTGTGGAAAGTGTTAAAAAAGAATCGTTTTTAGAAAAATCTTTGACAGCGGTAAAAGAAGTCACCGGCATGAAAAAAGTAAAAGAAGATAACAGCTATTTTGATGGTGGTATATTGGGTGATATAGCAGATATGATTGAGCTAGAAAAAGGTGATACATTAGGACTGCCTTCAGTTCTTGGACTCAATAAAAAAACAAAAACAAAAGTTTTTGGCTCAACTATTTTGGGTGACACACTTCTTGGCGATGTAAAAGATACAGGTACTAACTTCTACAGAGGTTTTAAAACCTCTGGTGAATCAACAGAGTTTATGTCTGGTGTCATGTACAAGAGTTCTAAAATGTATAACGATATGTTTAATATGTATGATGACTCACCTTTTAACGTATTTGAAAGTGATGA
>JAYEFI010000060.1:0-8082 GCA_034658615.1 Campylobacterota bacterium | reverse complement strand
GAGGTTTTAAAACCTCTGGTGAATCAACAGAGTTTATGTCTGGTGTCATGTACAAGAGTTCTAAAATGTATAACGATATGTTTAATATGTATGATGACTCACCTTTTAACGTATTTGAAAGTGATGACGACAAGGATGCATCCATTTTAGATGCATTTACAAAGGGAAATGAGATGTTGGATATTTTTGACTAAGGTTTAATCAGTTCATCATAATAACTAATATATTTACTCTGCTCTTCTAATTGATGAAATAACGTAAATATGATGCCCGAAGATTCTAAGATATTTTGAAAATATTGTCGAGCTTTCACTGTCTCAACTGCAGTTATTTTTTGTCTATTGAATGTAGTTATTCTGTGTAAGAGTTTTCTATTTTTAGGTAAAATGAAATATAGATTATATATCTCTTTATAGAATTTATTTAATTCATTATATTGATATTTTATCTGTTCTACAAGTGTATTGGTATGATATGAAGTATGTAATTTACAGCTTTTATTATTGAGCCATGAAGCATAGAAATATAAAGTTTTTTCTATATTAACAAGTTGTTGATCTACAGGTAAGCCTGAAGTGAGATGATCCATACGTTTAAGCCATCTTTCATGACGTACAATATTGTTGCTTACTTCTCTTAATATATCTGATCTCAACATCTTTGTTCTCCTTTTACCATAGTTAGAGGAATAGTATCAAAAAAAAGTGGTGTTATTGTGAAGTTAGAAAGTTTTTACTCATTACGTAAGACACTTAATGGATCTGTCTGTGAAGCTTTTTTAGCAGGATAAAGAGAGGATAAAAAGATGATAATAGAAGTACCTAGAAGTATAAGTATAAAGTCACTCATCATCAAGTCTACAGGTAATTTAGACGTACCATAAACATCTTCAGGCATGGAGATAATGTCAAAAGTAGTGAGTATCCAAATACCAAGTGTTCCAAGTAGGGTACCTACTACAATACCTGCACTACCAATAATAAGTCCTAGTCTAAAGAAAATAGATTTAATCTCTTTTTTTGTCGCACCTAGTGTACGTAAGAGTGCTATTTCAGAACGTCTACTCATCACTGTCATGAGTAAGGATGAGATAATATTAAGAGAGGCTACAAGTATGATGAGTAAAAGCACTAGAAAAAGTGCTTTCTTCTCCATTTCTATAGCAGCAAAAAAGTTTCCATTTTGTTGCCACCAACCTTCAATAACGACATTCTGAGGGAGAAGACTTTTAATGTTTTCTATGGCTTCCATGGGTTTTTTCGTATATATATGTAAGCCATCATAACTTCCATGGGGACGCTTTAAAAGCTTTTCAAATGCTTCTAATGGTGCATACATAATAGCTTTGTCATAGGCTTGTAGACCTGATTTAAAAATGCCATCAATCACAAAACGTTTTTGTAAAGGCATGGTTCCAAAACCAATGGCTTGTTGTTCAGAAAAGTAGAGTGTGACCTTTTCACCTTTTGGTGCATTCATCTCAAAGGAGAGACCTTCTCCCATGATAACTCTAAATTTACTTTTCTCTACACCTTTCTCTGTACCTTTGGCTTCTGCAAAAATGTTATTTATTTTTGCTTCTTTCTCGTAGTCTACCCCATAAAGTAGCGAGCCTTGTACGGCACCATCATTTTTGGTAATAACTTGCGTGGTGTAGTAGGGAGAAAATTGAAGCTTAGGAAAATGTTTTTGTAGTGTATCAATAAGTGTATCATCAACAGCATTATCTTCTAGAGGAAGTACTGTAAGAGGGTAGTTCATAACAAATAGTTTTTTGGTAAACTCTTGTTGCATACCATTCATAATGCCCATCGCAAGCATCAGTACCATTACACCTGCTGCTATACCCATAAAAGCTAACATGGAAGAGATAAAGATAAAAGGGTTCTCTTTGTCATATTTAAGGTAATGCTTTATAATGTTTTTAACAAACTCTTTATTGGGTTTTGAAAAGGACTTTGACATTATGCCAAGAGTCCTTTTTTCGGACCACTTTGTCCACAACAGTTTTTGTATTTTTTACCAGAACCACAAGGACATGGCTCATTTCTTTTAGGTTTTTTTGTACCAGAGATAGGTTTTTTACCTTGCTTTTCTTGTGGGTCAGTACTTAATGTTGCATTGCTTGTATCTGTAGATAAATCATCTCTTATGTGTTCTACTGCGGCCTCTTCCTCTTCGGGTGATTCAAAGTTGAACTGAACAACTTGGAGTACTTTTACTGCTTCATATTTGATGCGTTGCACTAAGTCGGTAAAAAGTCTGTATGAGTCCTGCTTATACTCTGTAAGAGGGTCTTTTTGGTTGTACCCTCTAAGACCAATACCAGTTTTGAGTACATCCATCTCATAAAGGTGGTCTCTCCATTGTGGGTCAAGAACCTGAAGGTATAAAATACGTTCTATCTCTTGACGTTGAGTTGGGTCTAGTTGTGACATTTTAACTTCATACGGTGCTACCATCTCATCTCTAAGTATAGTGGTGATTTCATCGACTTCTTTCTCTTGAAGTATAGCAACATCAATGTCGAGATTTAATTCTTCCTTCACTAGTGACGTAAGCTTCTCTACATCAAAATCTTCTGTTGGCATACCTTCGTAAATTTCACATACTGCCAGTAAATGTGCAATGTACTCTTCCCTATTGTCATCTATTTTTTCAGCAATATTAAACTCAGGGTCAAGCAGTTGATTTCTAAAGGCATAAATAGCTTTTCTCTGGTGGTTAGCAACATCATCATACTCTAAGATATGTTTTCTAGACTCGTAGTGCTGGTTTTCAACTTTTTTCTGAGCTTTTTCTACAGAACGTGTTACAATTTTTGAGTCAATATATTCGCCTTCATCAACACCAAGTTTATTCATGATATTTCTAATTTTTTCACCACCAAATATACGGAGTAAGTCGTCATCTAAACTAAGAAAAAATTGTGATTCGCCAGGATCACCTTGTCTTCCTGAGCGTCCACGAAGTTGGTTGTCTATACGTCTACTTTCATGTCTCTCAGTACCTAGTATCATCAGACCACCAAGGCTTTTAACTTCATCATTTATTTTGATGTCAACCCCACGTCCTGCCATATTGGTAGCAACAGTGACTGCTCCTTTTTGCCCAGCATTAATGATAATCTCTGCTTCAGAGGCATGGTTTTTTGCATTGAGTATGTTATGTACTATTTTTTCAGACTTCAATCTTGCATGAATCATTTCAGATTTTTCTATGGAAGCTGTACCAATGAGTACAGGTTGTCCAGTTTGGGTTAATGCCTTAACACGTTTCACTACTGCATCCATCTTTTCACGTTCAGTGTTGTAGATAAGGTCATTTTTATCTAGTCTAGTAATAGGGATATTGGTAGGAATAGAGATAACATCAAGTGAATAAATTTGTGCGAACTCTGTGGCTTCTGTTTGGGCAGTACCTGTCATACCAGAGAGTTTGTTGTAGAGTCTAAAGAAGTTTTGATAGGTAATTTCTGCTAAGGTTTGAGACTCTTCTTGTATCGCTACTGCTTCTTTTGCTTCTAGTGCTTGGTGTAAGCCTTCTGAGTATCTTCGCCCCTCAGAGAGTCTTCCTGTAAACTCATCAACAATGATAACTTCATTGTTTTGTACTACATAGTCTTTATCTTTTACAAAAATATAGTGTGCTTTAAGTGCCTGGTCTAAGTGGTGTGAAAGTGCGGCATTTTCTAAATCATAAAGGTTTTCAACCTCAAAGAGATCTTGTGCTCTTTGTAGCCCATCTTCAGTCATGACCACGCTTCTATTTTTCTCATCGACTATAAAGTCACCTGTAGTTTCTTCTGGTTCACCAGGTTTTGTGTCTACTTTTGTACCTACTTGCATTTCTATAGCAATTTCATTTGCTCTAGCGTAGTGGTTTTTGTCACGTTGTGTCGGTCCAGAGATAATCAGTGGGGTTCTAGCTTCATCGATAAGAATAGAATCTACTTCATCAATGATGGCATAGTTGTGTTCACGCTGTGCTTTCTCTTCTACACGTACTTTCATGTTGTCACGTAAGTAGTCAAAGCCATACTCATTGTTTGTACCATAGGTAATGTCTGCATCGTATTGTGCTTTTCTTCCTGCATCATCATTAATACCGGCAACAATACATCCAACACTGTACCCTAAGAAAGAGTAGATTGGGTTCATCTCTTCGCTGTCTCTTTTTGCAAGGTAGTCATTAACCGTGACAACATGCACACCTTTACCTGTCATGGCATTCAGTACCACAGCGAGTGTTGCAACAAGTGTTTTACCTTCACCTGTTTTCATCTCTGCAATGTTACCATCGTTGAGTACCATACCACCAACCATTTGCACGTCGTAGTGACGCAACTCTAGGGTTCGCTTACTCACTTCTCTTGTAATAGCAAAAGAGTCATTGAGTACATCGTCTAAACTTTTGTTGCCATTGAGAACATCATCTCTGAGGGCATTAAATGCAACTTTTAATGCGTCATCATCCATTGCTTCATATTGGCTCTCAAGAGCATTAATGTGTTTTACTTTTTTAAGATAGCTTTTGACAATTTTATCATTTTTAGTACCAAAAACTTTAAGGAGACTTTTAATCATGGTTTATTTTACCTACTTATCTATTTTATAAATTGCAATGATTTTATCTAAATTGTGATTAATAGTCCGTTATTTCAAGCTGGAATCTTCAATTAAAGATACAATAAATTCTCCACATAAATGACACATTTTTATGACATTATTTAGACCTATAAATACCCTTAAGTGCCTTTAGGGTATATTACAAATTAGATTAACTAGGAACTTAAATATGAAACTACTATCTATTATTGTTACCATGGCTCTGTTAGCTCTCTCATCATTGTATGCAAAGTCTATTACATTACCTCAAAACTTTTCTGCAAACTTTACGCAAATGATTACAAATACTAAAGGTAAGGTCATCAATTATAGTGGCAGTATGCTTTTTACTGATGAGTCTCATTTAAAATGGTCTTATGTAGAGCCTACAAAAAAAGAAGTTTGTACTAATGGGGCTATGCTTGTGGTAGTAGATCATGATTTAGAACAAATTTCAAGTTATAACATAAGCACAGGGTTTAACTTTACACAAATTGTAAAAAAAGCAACACTCCATAAAGAAAATGTCTATTTGGCTAAACATGAAAACAAAACCTATACCATTCAGTTAAATGAAAATAAATTACATAGCATCGCCTACTACGATGACTTAGAAAATAAAGTGCAAATTCATTTTAAAAAAGTGCAGTATGGTAGCGACTCTCTAGCTCAAAAGATCATGCGGTGTGAAGCCCCTAAAAGTTACGACATGATAAGTGGTTAAGATGCAAATACCTGCTAAGCTACAAGAGATTATAACCATGGTGGAAAATGATGCTACCTTGATGTTTATAGGGGCTATTGCCATAGCTGTTTTAATCTTTATAGTGATGCTAGTTGTTATTTCTGCTATGCGTGTAAAAGTATATAAAGATAGGTTTGTACAGATGCAAGCCATTGCTAAACATAGAGCAGATTCCATCTCTTTACAAGAAGTTGAGATGCATGCTGTGAAAACAAAAAATGAGACCCAAGAAAAAGCGTTAGTAGAGTTTTCACAAACCAAAGAGAGTTTACATGACATAACCATCACGCATCAAAAATTAGAAACAGAGTTTTATGCACAAGAAAAATTTTTGGGTACGACCCAAGTAAGCTTAGAAAAAGAAAAAAGCTTACATCAGCAAGCCTTAGATGATTTTAAAAAACTCAATGAGCATACAGAAAAACTTACAGAAGAAAATACAAGGTTTCGTACCAATAATGCGAGACTTGTACTAAAGCTTGAAAGTGCTGTAAGGAACAAAAAATAGAAAAAGTCAATAAATAATATGAGGAATAACAATGAGTAAAACAATAATATGGCATAACCCAAGATGTAGTAAATCACGAAATGCCGTGGCACTTTTAGAAGAGAAAGAGGTGGAAGCTGAAGTAGTGAAGTATCTTGATACACCACCAAGTAGGCAAGAGCTTATAGAAGTATTGGATATGTTAGAAATGAGTGCTAGAGGGCTTATGCGTACGAAAGAGGACATATATAAGGACTTGGGGATTAAAGATATTAATGATGAAGATATGCTAATAAACCTTATGGTAGCCAATCCTAAACTCATTGAACGTCCTGTTGTTATAAGAGATGGTAGGGCAGCTATAGGTCGTCCTATTGAAAATATTGTTGCATTATTAGACTAGAGACTTGGATGGGTGAACATATTAAGATTGCATTGAAGCAAAGTACGGTAGATAACTTAGAGCTTTATGCCCAAATATTAGATAAAGATGTCAACACTATGCTAGAAGAAGCACTTGAAGCGTATTTTGATAATGAACAAAAAAGACTAATGGGAAAAAATATACATGATGAAAATGCCATGACAAATTTAGATTATGATGAGTTTTGGAATGGTGTAGAAATTGATGAATGAATAAAAAAATACCCATAAAAATACTCAAAGAAGTAGCACTTGGTGCTATAGTTATTTTTGTTGTGTTGAATGTTGTGAGTTTTTTACGTCAACCAGAACTAAGTTCGACACAATTACCAACTATATCTGAGACACTTATAGATGGTAAAGTTTTTACTGTCACTAAAAACAAACCTGTCGTCATTCACTTTTGGGCGACATGGTGTCCCACCTGTAAGCTTGAAGCCCCAAATATTGAAACCATCTCAAAGGACTATACAGTTTTAAGTATAGCTGTCAATTCGGGAAGTGATGAAGTGCTACAAGCATATATGAAAAAAGAAGATTTACACTTTAATGTCTTAAATGACAAAGAGGGCAGATGGTCCAATCAATTTAATGTTGAGGCATTTCCTACGACATTCATCTATGATGGCAAGGGTGAGTTACGTTTTACAGAAGTAGGGTACACAAGCACAGTAGGGCTACTGGCACGCTTAAAACTCTTGTAGCTTCGTAAGGACTACAATCTTAAGCCAAGTTCTTTTCTCGTTCCTACGTGCAACGTGGGAACGAGAAAAGGAAGTGGAGACTTTAGTCCCACTTAAAGCTTACTTGCTTATAAAAATTTGTGATTTCTTGCTAAGGGAATGATAGACCCCCTAATGTTTATTTTCCTATAGACATAATTATTTTAAAATACTTAATATAACCTATTTCATGATTTAAAAAATTTTTAAATTCATAAATTTTTTTAACTTTTTTGCACAATTTATATAAATTTAAACATGCTGAACGTTCTTGTAATAAACAAGCTTTCTTGTAGAGTTCAAGTGCTTTTTCTTTATTAGATTCATACTTAAAATCTCCATAATCATAGATAGTTCCTAATGTATTAATTGCAGGAGGATAATCATATTCAATAGCTTTGTTGAGAAAAATTTTTCCTTTGTCAATATCTCCCTCATCCATAAAATATACAGCACAAAAGTGTAATGCCTCTAGGTCATCTTGTTTAGCAGCTTCTTCATACCAAAAACAAGCTTTAGAGATATCCTGTCTTATTTTATTTCCTTCATATAACATAGATACAAGAGTTACTTGCGCATCAACTTCTCCACTTTTTGCTGATTTTTCAAAAAGCGTATACGCTTTTTCATAGTTTTTTAAATCATATTCTTTTAGAGCATTTTTATATTCTTTGGTCATAAATTATCCTATTAACGTCTCATTTTTGGAAATCCTGAATTTCTTTTTCGTTCCCTTTTTTGTTCTTCAGATTTGTAAGTAGCAGGTGTTCTACTACTTCTACCTCTATCATTATTATCTATACCATCCCTAACTGGGTTAGAGGGTTAGAGGGGTCAGGTGATAATGATAACACATCTATTTCCTTTCTCGAGACTAAGTTTTAGTAGTATACCATAAAAAAATAGAGTTATCGTTATCACCTGACCCCTAAACCCCTAAATTCGGGAACCTAATTGCTTTATCTCTTGCTAAGGGAATGATAGACCCCTATGTCTTGAATCAGTTCCAATATTATTTTCTCACTTTGACTATGATATGGGTATATAGTTAGCATAATATTTTTTTCAGGTATATCAAAATGTGCTAATGTATTAGTA
>JAYEFI010000059.1:4893-16252 GCA_034658615.1 Campylobacterota bacterium | reverse complement strand
GGGACTGAAGTCTCCACTTCCGAGTGCAAAGTGTTAAACTGCTAAAACACAAATAGTTTAGCCAAAATAAATGAACTCAGGGTATAGATAATAGCCGATCCTAGTTGTGCTAGATACGGATTGATGAATGTGAGTAGCCATTGAAGTGTTAAATAGTTTAACATGTATGCTAGTGCTAAGATAGCAAAAAACTTTAAGGCTTTTTTTGTCGTATGTTGTGTTTGAAATGTATACTTACTGTTAAGATAATAAGAGAGTATTGCACCTAATCCGTAGCCTATGGCATTGCTAGAAGTAGCAGTGAAACCTACGAGCATAAGCACGAGAATGATAGAAAAACCAAAAAACGTGTTTACAATACCTATAAGATTAAAACGTAAAAACTGAAACAGTGTTTTTTGTAATGGAGTTTTTGACAAGACCTATATCTCTTTTTCTATAATGTACCGTGGTCGCTGTTTACCTTGTTGAAAGGATCTACCTACATACTCACCTATAATACCCAACGCCATGACTTGTATGCCACCTATAAAGTAGATAGAAATCATCATAGAAGACCAACCTTGCACAGCATTTCCCAAAAAGAGTTTTTCAAATACAACCCATACAATACCAAAGAGTGATAGCATAAATAAAATAAACCCAATCATAGTGATGAAACGTAATGGCATAATGGAAAAAGAGGCTATACCATCTAGTGCAAAAAGTATCATTTTTTTAAGAGGGTATTTTGTCTCTCCTGCAAATCGTTCTTCACGTTTGTAGTAAATACTACAGGACCTAAAACCAAGCATAGGAACAATACCACGTAAAAAGAGGTTTATCTCTTGAAAACCAGAGAGAGCATGAAGAGCTCTTTGACTTAGTAGTCTATAGTCAGCATGGTTTTGTACGGCTTCTATGCCCATAAGGCTTTGAAATTTGTAAAAAAAGTTTGCTGTACCTCGTTTAAATTTGGTATCTTTGCTTCTGTCATCTCTTACGCCATACACAACGTCATACCCCTCATGATACTTCTCAACAAAACGCTCTACAAGTGTAATGTCATCTTGCAAGTCAGCATCCATAGAGATGAGTCCATCCGCTTCATTTTTAAGTTGCATAAGTCCTGCAATGAGAGCATTTTGGTGACCAAAATTACGAGAAAGCTTGATACCTTTGAACAAAGAAGAGTCTTTTTGAAACTGCTCTATAAGTGTCCATGTGTTGTCATGACTTCCATCATCTACATAGCAGATAAAACTGTCAGATGAGATGGTTTCTTGTTCTATCATTTTTTTGATTAAGACACTTAATCGTTTAGTAGTCTCATTGAGACCTTCTTCTTCGTTATAGCACGGTATTACAATGCCTAGCTTCATGGGTATTTTTTGATGTATCATTAGAGCCACCAACCTTTAAACCAAACCAAGTAGTCATCGACATAAGGCTTCGCTATAGGTGTACCAGAGAGTACAGGGTAGAACGCTAAAAAGAGTGCCATGACAAGACCTAGGTAAACAAGGGTGTACTCTTTTTTGTACCATGAAAAATGATTTGTTATATCACGTAACATATAGAGAATACCTAGTACCATAAATGGCATAGCATAGTAAAAGTGATAGATAAACATCAACCTACCTACAAAGATATAAGGCAGATAGAGACCTAAAAAAGCGAGTAAAATAAATGTAGCTTCAAGAGAAAATTTACGTATCACTACAATAAGTACATAAAGCATAGATACAAAACCTGTCCAAAAAATGGCAGGGTTACCAAAGACATCTATGGCTGAGAAGAGACCATCTTTGATGTCTCTATAGTAACACATAGGTTTCATGTTTAGCATCCATGACCACCACTGTGAGGAGTAGGCATGCGTAGTGACAATACCTGAGTGGTAGTTAAACATATTAAGGTTGTAGTCTACAATACTCTGTATAGACCCTGTTCGTGCATAAATGTCGTAAAAAGTAAAGCCATAGACCGTAATGGCAACAACACCATAAGCCAAAATACCATAGAGTAAAAGTTTATGCCCAGAAAAACGTTTTTGTAAAGGGTATTTACTTATGAGTAAATAGAGAGCTATAAACACAAAGCCAAGTGATGCAAATACAGCAGACCACTTCACAGCAGAGGCTAGTCCAAAGAATACACCACTCATGAGTAGTAAGGAGAGTTTTTGTTGCACAATAAAACGGTATAAAAAGAGGTAAGAAGTGATGACAAAGAGGACACCAAAAGTATCTATGTGTGCTAGACGTGATTGTGTAAAGTGCATAAAAGAGTAGGTCATTAAAAATGCAGCAGTGTAGGCATAGTGTTTTTCTTTAAATATTTCACGTGCAAGTAAGGAAAATACAGCAATCATCAACCCTGCAAAAACAACATTCATCATACGCCAACCAAAGGGATTCATACCAAAGAGTTTAATACCTTGCATAAGAATAATTTTACCTAAATACGGATGCGTATTTTCGTATATAGTTCGGGTATCGAGTATCTCAAAGGCGGTTCTTCCATGGTATATTTCATCAAAGAACATGCTATTATAGTAGCTTTTATCGACGGTTGTATGTGCTTCATCATTTAAATTTTTTGTATTTGTTTGAAATGGAATAATTTTGTCTTTGTACATAAAACGTACTTCATTGAGCATCATTTCATTTCTGGTGATACGAAGAAGTATTTTAGAAGTGGAGATTTTTTTCTCATGACATCTCCATCGGTAAGAGTAAGGAAAGTTTTTTTCGGTGTAAGAGTAGAAATTTTTCCACTGATTTTTTTCTTGATATTCCATAACAAAGTGTACATCTCTATTTATGCCAACAAAGTAACACATTTTATCTATTTTACTAGGTTTTTTAAAAGAAAAAAGCGTGACTGTGTCACCATCTTTTAAGTCTGAATAGGTTTCTGGAACATGGTGACTCCCTAGTCCATAAAATGCATAGAGAAAAAAACTTCCTAGTAAGGATACAAGTAAAAGTTTTTCGATAATTTTTTTTCTCGATAGGAAATGATAGACGTTAAAAGAGAGTAATAAAATAAGAAGAATAAGTAATACTATAGAAAAAGTATCATAAGCAGCATAGATAAAGAAAAAGGCAATAGCGGGAACAAGACTTAAAATGTGCATGTAGAGTATAGAGCGTTCGGTTTTCATGGACGACCTTAAAACATATTTTGGATTTAAAAAAACTATTATATCATAGCCCAAATAAATCCATGGATTTATTTGGGCATAGGTATAATTTTGTAGAGATATTTTTGTAAATTTGTATTAGTTTTTTAGGTATCTTTCTAGGATTATCTGTGCGGCAATTGAGTCAACTTTGCCATCTTTTTTATGTCTAAATACACCTTGTGTGAGCTCTTTGGCTTCTATGCTTGAGCTTTGTTCATCTTGGTAGTCAACTTCTATTTCAAGGTTTAGAAGAGAGACAAAGTGGGTAATGCGTCGTTGCATCTCTTCTGAACTTGTGGCATCAAGAGGAAGACCTACTATAAGTTTTTCTATCTCCCACTCTTTTAAAAAAGTATTAACATCTCTGGCCGCTTGATTTCTGTTTTTTCTTAAAATAGCAGTTTGTGGCAAGACAATAGAACCATCTAAGCAAATGGCAACGCCAATACGTTTCAAACCAACATCAATAGAAGCATATTTCATCAGTATTTTTCCTTAGTGTATTTCGGCGATAAAAGAAGATTTTTCTATGCGTTGCTTGACAAGAGGTAGTGTTTTGTGTGCCTCTTGTTTGTTTTTAAATGGCCCAATAAGTAGTTTGGCTATTTTGTTCCCATCTTTGTCAAATCGTATAATAGTATGGGCAAATCCGTATCGTTTTACAGCATTCATAATAGTACGCTTAGGGTAACCCATGTATGAACCTACTTGAATATAGTGACGACTAGATGGTGGTCTTGATGTAATTTGATTAAATGGTGCTTTAATCACTACAGCTTTATGTGCTTTATTTGCTTGAATACCAGGTGCTTTTATGAGCGTAGTGTTGTCTTTTTTCCATGGTTTAGCCGATGGGATTGATTGAGTCTCTTCAGGTAAATAGCGACGACAAACACGTAAATACTTTTTGTAATAAGATGAGGTAAAGAGGTTAGAGTAGACTACTTCATATTTGATAGTGCTAGCATGTGTAAACCAGCCATCACCTAAGTATAAGCCTACATGGGTTATTTTTTTACGATTTTTTTTACTGGTAGCAAAAAAGATTAAATCGCCATATTGTAAATTTTTAACAGTAACACGTTTGCCAACCTTAGCTTGGGCACGTGCCACTCGGGGTATCTCGATGCCCATACTTCCATAGAGGTAATAAGTGAATCCTGAACAATCAAAATTATTCGGTCCCTCTTCAGCCCAAACATAAGGGCTTCCTTGTAAATCTTTAACCATTTTACTTAAATTTTTTTTATTTGGACTATATTTGACAGGGGGTTTTTCTATGGCATAGTTAGGGTTTTTAGGATGGTGATTGGGTTTGCTTCCACAACCTAAAAGTAGTAGTGCCATAAGAGAAGAGAAGACATAGAGTGCATGGTTTAATTTCATGGCAAAAGTATAGGCGAAAATAGTTAACCAATAGTGACGCTATGGTACTGCTTTTCTTGGAAGTCCCATACCTCTTTTCCATGGTGTAGTGTAGCGTATGTCAGTGGTTTTCATTTTTCGTAATGGTATGTCACATGACATGAATTTAGAACGTTCATTTTGACTAATGTAGCGTCTGCAAAGTTTTATACGTCTTAAGTACTGAGGTTCTTTACTAAAGTGGCTTATCATCACTTTACGTTTTGTACTACTCGCATGTGCAAACCACCCACCACCTAAGTAGATACCTACATGGTTAATGTGCCTACTTCTACTGCTTCTTTTCCCAAAAAATATAAGGTCTCCATAATAAAGGTTTTTAAAGGCAATACGCTTACCTACTTTTGCTTGTTCGCTGGCTATTCTTGGAATGTCTATACCCATTTCCCCATAGATGTTGTAGGTAAGTCCAGAACAATCAAAAGCATCTGGTCCCTCTTCTGCCCATACGTAAGGTTTACCTAGATGTTCTAGCAGTAATTTTTCTATGTTTTTTCGTTTAGGTGTACAACTTTTTTCAGGTTTGATGATACTATAGTTTGGGTACTTATAAGGTTCTTTTGTGGGTTGTTTAGAGCATCCTGAAAAGAGGAATAATGTTAATAATAGAGACGATAATATATGCATTTTAGACTTTCATAAATAAAGATTTAAATACGCAGTTCAGCCAACTCTTATCATACGAAGAGTTCTATAACTTTCTGTCCTATTTTCACAAATAGTTTAGCTTTGATTGAGAAAATATAACATCTTATTTATTAAAAGCATAGTAGAATTGAAGTATTTAGTTTAGAGTATGAGCATTGCGTCACCATAAGAGAAAAAACGATACTTTTTCTTTACGGCCTCTTGGTAAACTTGTAGCGTTTTCTCTCGACCTATAAAGGATGAGACCAGCATAATAAGAGTACTTTTTGGAAGGTGAAAATTGGTGAGTAAGTGTGTAACACGTTGTGGCAGGTTAGATGGGTTTAAAAAGAGGTCACACTCTCCTTGCGTTTCTTGTGTACGCACATAATGTTCTATTGTCCTTGTAACTGTAGTACCAATAGCAAGGAGAGGTTTATCACTATCTAGGGCTTTTGATGCACTTTTAGAGATATGAAAATATTCTGAATGCATAGGATGGTTAAGTATCTGTTCTGTATCTACAGGTTTAAAGGTTCCAGCACCCACATGCAGTGTTATTTTATGTGTTTTATGTCTCTTTTCAAGGGACGTAAACAGTTCTGGAGTAAAGTGTAAAGAAGCAGTAGGTGCAGCGACTGCCCCAGCATTTTTGGCAAAAAGTGTTTGGTAGTCTGTTTCATCTTGCTTGTTGTCTTCTCTTTGTATGTATGGTGGTAAGGGAATATGCCCAATATGGTCTAAAACTAAGACAAGTTCTTCAAAACGGATAGGTCTGTTATGATGAGTGAACGTAACTGTGCGTGCTCCATCTTCATGTAAGGCAACTACTTTTGCTGTGAGGGTATCATCAAAAAGAAGTATGGAGTCTAATTGTACTTTACCGCGTATGAGTACAAGGTAGTGATGTGCATTTAGGGGTTTGTTAAAAAGAAGTTCAACTTTTCCACCCCCTTGTGCTATGCCAGATTTTGAAAGGTGTGTGGGTTGTTTTGTACCAAAAAGTCTTGCTTTAATGACACGGGTATCATTTAAAAAAACATCACACTCTTTAGGAATAAATTTTAAGAGATGCTGAAAAGTACTATGGGTGATTGTGTCACTTTTTCTGTCATAGACAAGTAACTTGGCATGGTCTCTTGGGTAAATGGGTTCAGTAGCTATATATTCTTGAGGAAGTATATAGTTATAGTTCTCAGTGAGAAAATCTGGAGACATTATTTTGTCTCTTCCTCACTTAGCTCTTCGTCATCATCATCTTCAATATGAGGGTTAACAGCACGGACTATTAAGATAGAAACACCGTAAAGTACAATAAGTGGTGCTGCCATAAGAAGTTGTGTTAGTACATCTGGTGGGGTTAAAAGTGCAGCAGCAACAAAGATGATGAGTATGGCATATTTGAAAAAATCTTTTAAAGATTTATCTGTAACAAGACCTAAAAGAGCTAAAAAGTATGCAAAAACTGGGAGCTCAAATGCAATGCCAAATCCCATCATAATCTTTGTAAAAAACCCTACATAATCTTCAATGTTGATAAGAGGTGTGTAGAGAAAAGAACCAAAGGTAATGAGGAATTGAAATCCAAATGGGGTGACGACATAGTAGGCAAAAAGTACACCAACCATAAACATGAAAGAACCACCAACAACAAATGGGATAACCATTTTTTTCTCATTTGCGTATAGTCCTGGAGAGACAAAAAGCCAAAATTGATAGAGTATGTAAGGTAAAGCACCTAAAAGTGCAGCAAAAAACGATACTTTTAATGCCACGAAAAATGCACCTCCAACTTGGTGGGTTGTTACCATACCATCTGCTGCTTTCTTGGAGAGATGTGCGACTTCTTCTAGGGCTTCGTTGAGTGGAGCTGTAATCCACGCGAGAATAGCTTCATGAAAGATAAAAGCGATAATAAAGGCAATAAATACGGATAAAACAGAGAGACCAAGTCTCTTGCGTAGCTCAACAAGGTGTGGTTTTAAGTCATCAAACATTAGGCATCACCCTTTGTTTCTTTTTCATTACTTTTTTCATTTTTTATGTCTTTTTTTATCTTTTTTTTCTGGGCAATCTTTTTTTCTTTTTTAAAGGTGACGACATCATCCTTTGTTTTTGTTTCTACTTCTGCGAGTTTTTCTTTTACTTCAGGAGTAGCTTTTTCTTTGTCACTCTCTTTAGATCCACTGGAAGCAACCTTGACTTCAGGTTTACTAAGTTCTTTTGCAGACTTGGTTGAAACTTCATCGTCGTAACTCTCGTCACTGTAGTCATCAAAATCTAGGTTTTTAAAGCCCTTTAACTCTTCTGTTGCATCGTTGAGTTGCTTTTTATAAGAGAGTGCTTCCTCTTTTAAATCGGCTATGTTTATCTCTTCTTCTAGTGAACTTTTTGCTTCACTCACCGTTTTTTTAACCGATTTTATAAATTTACCTACCTCTACAATGGCACCTGGAAGTTTATCTGGCCCTAAGAACAAGATAGCAAGAATAGAAATAAGAAGTAACTCGGTAAAGCCTATGCCAAACATGTGTAACCTTAGATTTTTAATTAAATGTATTTTAGCCAATTATCCTAAAATGTAGAGAGCAAGTTCATCACTAAGAAAAAAGTTCTCATTATAGTAGTGTGTCGTGTTACAATTTAGTTTCTTCTCTTGACAAAGATATGCAGCATTTTTTTGCATAGAAGAAGAGAGAGCATTTTTCTCTATTCCCATACTAGAGCGTAAGCCTAAAAAAATCTTTTCGGTGAGCAGTTCTTGTTGTGTCAGTTCCTCTTGACGTATTTCAAGTGGATTGTTAATGTAGGCATCAATATTGGTATGAGGGTAAAAACGTTTGTCTTTTAAAAAGCCTACAGCACCTGCACCTGCACCAATGTAGTTTTTAAGTTCCCAATACCCCTTATTATGTCTACTTTGGTAGGTACCAAAATTAGATATTTCATAAGACTTAAAGCCTCTTTTTTCTATCTCACTACTTACAAAAAAGGCTAGATTTTCATCTTCTTGGCGTACTTCTGGTGTGTTTGAAAATTTTGTACCGTCTTCTATGGTAAGTTCATAAGCAGAGATATGGTCTATGGGGAGTGAAAAAGCTGTTTCTATGTCGTTGAGCAGTAGGGTTTTTGTATCACCCTGATAGTTATAAATAAGATCTAAAGAAATATGCTCTATGCCAAGCTCTTTGGCATAGAGTATTGCATCTTTTGCTTGTTGTGGATTGTGTGCTCTGTTGAGTGCTGTGAGTTTGTCTTTATGAAAACTTTGTACACCAAAACTTACACGGTTTACACCTAACGCTTGCATACCACTCAACCATGCTTTTGTTGCTGAATTTGGGTTAGCTTCGGTGGTTATTTCTGCGTCTTTTGTCAAATAGGGTTTCAAGAGTGAAAATAGTGGGGCGTAAAATTTGGGGTCAACAGTGGAAGGAGTACCACCTCCAATGAAAAGCGTTTGTATACTGTTTTTTGTTGCATTAAAACGTACTAACTCAAAGGAGAGTTGCTCATGTAAGGCTTGCATATAGGCTTCTCGCGTGTCAAACTTATCAACATAGGTGTTAAAAGAGCAATAGTGACATTTAGAATCACAATAAGGAATATGAATATAGGTTAACAAATTTATAATCCTTTCAAATGATTGTAACTGTTTTTTAGATAGAATAATATCAGAATATAATATAAATGAGAATGATGTATGAAGACTGAAAAAAACTACAGACCCAATGTAGCAGCTGTTATTCTCTCTTCAAAATACCCTGATGTATGTGAATTTTTTATAGCACATAGGTCAGATATGAAAAATGTATGGCAATTTCCACAAGGTGGCATAGATGAGGGTGAAACACCTCGAGAAGCACTACGCAGAGAGTTGTTAGAAGAGATAGGTTGCGATAATGTTGAGGTCATAGGTGAGTATCCTGAGTGGATTAGTTATGATTTTCCCAAAAAGACAACAAGTAAAAAACTTTATAATTTTGATGGACAGACACAAAAATATTTTTTGGTACGTCTAAAAGAGAGTGCAACCATAGATTTAGAAGCCTATGAAATTCCAGAATTTAAAGAATATAGTTTTGTTTGTTATGATGAATTGTTAAATAAAGCGACGTATTTTAAACGTCCAGTATACAGAAAAGTGATTGATTATTTCATTGAAAAAGGAATGATATGATACAAATAAATGTGACTAGTCACATGAGCCCACTGCTGAAGTGGTCACAGCGACAGCGTAGCATGCAAAGCTTTGCTTTAAGTGCGTCCAATAAGAAAAGAGTGATTGATTATTTCATTGAAAAAGGAATGATATAGTGTTAAGAGTACATAAATACGGTGGTACGAGCGTTGGAGATTTACAACGTATTGAAAATGTGGCAAATAGAGTAGCAAAAGCCAAAGAACTAGGTGATGACATTGTTGTTGTGGTTTCTGCTATGTCTGGTGAAACGAACAAATTAGTAGGGTATGCAGAACATTTTACAAGTAAACCAGCCAAAAAAGAGATGGATATGTTGCTAAGTTCTGGTGAACGTGTGACTGCATCTTTGCTTTCTATTGCCTTACAATCAAAAGGTTTTGATGCAGTAGCGATGACTGGACGTCAAGCTGGAATTGTAACAGATAATGCACATACCTATGCACGTATAGAGTCTATTGATCCTAGTGCAATGCAAAAGGCTGTAAAAGAGGGCAAGATAGTTGTTGTAGCAGGATTCCAAGGTACTAACAAAGATGGTTCGGTTACAACTTTAGGACGTGGAGGTTCTGACCTCTCTGCTGTGGCACTTGCAGGCGCACTAAAGGCTGACCAATGTGAAATCTATTCAGATGTTGATGGAATTTATACTACAGACCCACGCATAGAACCCAATGCAAAAAAGTTAGACACTATTTCATACGATGAAATGTTAGAGCTTTCAAGTCTTGGGGCAAAAGTATTGCAAAATCGTTCAGTTGAGTTGGCAAAGAAATTAGGGGTAAAACTCTATGCTAAGAGTAGTTTCTCGGACAATGAAGGAACTTTGATAACAGAGGAGAGTGGAAATATGGAAGAAGTATTGGTATCGGGTGTGGTATTAGATAAAAATCAAGCAAGAGTAACACTAAGAGGTGTTTCCGACAGACCAGGCATTGCTGCAGAGATTTTTACTATGCTAGCAGAGGAAAACATCAATGTAGATATGATTATTCAAAATATGGCAGAAAATGGTTTAACAAATCTTGGTTTTACTGTACCTCAGTCAGAGCATGAAAATGCAAAAAAACTGATGGCTAGTTTTGACCACGACATAGAGAGTATGGATTTTGATAAAAATGTATGTAAAGTGTCTGTGGTGGGTGTAGGTATGAAGTCTCATTCTGGTGTGGCTGCGACTGCTTTTACAACACTTGCTGCGTCAAACATCAATATTAATATGATTTCAACTTCAGAGATAAAAGTGTCAATGGTTGTTGATGAAAAATATGGAGAGCTGGCGATTCGTGCACTTCATGAAGCTTATGGGTTAGACAAATAGTTTTATGCAGCAACTACTCAAATGGACGCTAGAGACCATACGTGATGAAGAGTCATGTTTTTCATGGATGGAAGAGCATCGTTATGAGTGGTCACCACTGGTACGTAATGCTTGTAAACAAACAGTTGAGGGTAAAACGGTTCTCATTTTGACAGATGAACATCGTAAATGGTTTAGCAAATATATTACCAATACGATTAATAATTTAGAAAATGATAGACCACTGTTGCCATTTTTTGATTTAACTTTATCTTTTCCTCAAATCTTTTCAGTACAGTCTACACAAGAGCTAGAGTTATTAGAAGATATGTTGGAACTCGCTTACCCTAATGGATACTATATTTGGTACATAGGACGTGGAGACCACCCTTATACTAAACTCGCTTATCGTAGTGATGAGAGCTTTTTATGGTTGCTAGATGGAGAAGTGCAAAATAGTTTTAATCTACGCTCTTCAGATACAAAACTAGATATTAAGCTACTTCAATTGTATAAACTGTTTGACGCGACACTCTCTGCAGTACTTTTTGGGGATGTTGATTTAGAGTCATGAAATTAACCTCAGGCGTGCTCATTAGTACAAATATAGAAGAGACTATAGCCACACTAGAATCAA